>CASFUJ010000003.1 GCA_949297645.1 uncultured Desulfovibrionaceae bacterium | reverse complement strand
GATACCTCCACCGAAATTCTCGGCCTCAAACTGGCGCTGCCTCTTCTTGCCGCCCCCATCGGCGGCGTGGCCTTCAACATGGGCGACGCCTCGCAGAACCCCGTGGATGAAGCCGCCTATGCCGAAGCCGTCATCTGCGGCTCCAAAAAGGCCGGCATCATCGGCTGCGGCGGCGACGGCGTGGGCTCCCTCATTCCCGACTGCGCTTTTGCCGCCATCCGCAAGGCCGAAGGCTGGGGCATTCCCTTCATCAAGCCATGGGAAGGCGATTTTCTGTGGAACAGACTCGAAGCCGCCACGGCCACAAACTGCCCCGTGGTAGGCATGGACGTGGACGCCGCGGGTCTTGTGACCCTGCGTCTGCAGGGCCGCCCCGTGGCCCCGAAGAGCGCGGAAGAGCTTGCCGAAATCGCCCGCTTCGTGCACGAACGCGGCGCGAAGTTCATGATTAAAGGCGTCATGACCGTGGCCGACGCCCGCGTGGCCATCGACGCCGGTGTGGACGCCATCGTGGTCTCCAACCACGGCGGCCGCGTGCTCGACGGCACTCCCGGCGGCGCGGAAGTACTGCCCGGCATCGCCGCGGCCGTAGGCGACAGGATTCCCGTGCTTGCCGACGGCGGCGTGCGCTCCGGTACGGATGTGCTCAAGCTCCTGGCTCTCGGCGCGAAGGCCGTACTTATCGGCCGTCCCTTCTCCGTGGCCGCCATCGGCGGACAGACCGACGGCGTGGCCGCCTATGTGGCCGACATCAAGGGCCAGCTCACCTCGGCCATGGCCCTCACCGGCTGCGCGGACATCGCGTCCATAAGCTCCGACATTCTGGCCTAGTTTCCCGGCCGGTCCAGAAAACCGGACCGGCCTCACGCCCCTTCCGAGCATGCGACTCCGGAACACTTTTCCTGCGGCATGATTACGCTCCTTTTCCTGCTCATCCCCGGACTCGGAGGTCCGGTCGCCGTACCTGCTTCCGTACTGCTCAGGCTCCTGCTATGACCATCATCCTTCTCTACCTTCTCTGCGGCGCCATCGCCGGTTTTCTCTCCGGCCTCATCGGCATAGGCGGCGGCCTCGTGGTCGTGCCGCTTCTGAACATGATTTTCCGCCTTCAGGGCAACATTCCGCCGGAACTTATCATGCATCTTGCCGTAGGCACCTCGCTCTCCAGCATTCTTTTCACGGCCATCTCGAGCACTCGTTCCCATGCCCGCATGGGCGGCGTGCTGTGGAAATACGTCATGGGGCTTGCCCCGGCCATCGTGCTCGGCACTCTCTGTGCGGCCTATCTGGCGTCGCGTATGTCCACCGCCGGACTGCGCGGTTTCTTCGTGGTCTTTCTCATCTGCATCGCCACGCAGATGCTTCTCGACTTCTACCCCCATCCGAGAAAAACCATGCCCGGCAAGGGCGCTCTTGCGGCCGCAGGCTTCACCATCGGCGGCGTGTCCAGCCTCGTGGGACTCGGCGGCGGCAGCATGTCCGTGCCGTTTCTGCGCTGGTGCGGCGTGGAGATGCGGCAGGCCGTGGGCACCTCCGCGGCCATAAGCTGGCCCATCGCCATTTCCGGAACTCTCGGCTTCATCGTCGTCGGCTGGGCCGACCCCCTGCTTCCGGCATGGAGTCTCGGCTATGTGAGTCTGCCCGCCACGCTCGGCATCGCCTGTTCCAGCGTCTTTTTCGCGCCTCTCGGCGCAAAACTCGCCCATACGCTGCCCGTCCCCGTCCTGCGGCGCTTCTTTGCCGTGTTTCTTTATGTGACGGCCGGTGAAATGCTCTGGAACATCCTGCACTGAGACAATCATGATACAAGGCACGGGTTTTGACCTCGCGGCCCTGCCGCGCATACGGACGATGCTGGAGCGCTACGGCGAACGCTTTCTCGCCCGCGTCCTCACGGAAAAGGAACGCGCGGCCCTTCCCGCGGCTTCCGCGGCCCGCACGGCCTATGTGGCCGGACGCTTCGCCGCCAAGGAGGCCGCGGTCAAGGCGCTCGGCACCGGTTTTGCCGAAGGCATAGGCATGCACGACGTGGAGATTCTTACCCTCGCCTCAGGCAGGCCAGAGCTGTTTCTGCACGGCGCGGCCGCGGCCAGAGCCGAAAGCATGGGCGTGCACGCCCTTCACGTCTCCATTTCCCACGAGCGCGACGTGGCCGGAGCCGTGGTCATTCTTGAAGCGTAGGGGCCTTTCGCGTTACTCTGCCCCCGCGCCTTTTCAGAAAGGGGTGCAGGTCCGGTTCTTCCGGAAAAGTCCGTAACAAGGAGACAGGCAATGTTCGTTCCCGTTCCCACACCGGAGGAAATGGCGCTCTGGGATGCCGGAGCCGTCGCCGCGGGCATATCCGAGGAAACCCTTATGGAGAGCGCCGCGCGCGCCGCCATGGACTGCCTGCGCGACAGGGCCCGGGCAAGAGGCCTCTGCCTGCCGGGCGCTTCCGTTCTTCTCGTGGCCGGTTCCGGCAACAACGGCGGAGACGCCTTCTGCATGGCGCGTCATCTTCTGGATGCGGGGGCCGGACCCGTGCTCGTCTGCACCCGCGCGCCCGAACAGTACCGCGGCGCGGCCTCCCACTGGCTCCATGTGGCCATGACTCTCGGCGTGCCCGTCTTTTCTTCCGAAGCATGGCAACAGGGAAAAGCGCCGGTTCCCGCCTCGCCGGACATCGTGGTGGACGGACTTCTCGGCACGGGCTTCCGCGGAACTTTGCGGGAAAAGGAAGCCCGCCTCGTAGAGAAAATAAACGCCCTTTCCCCGCGCCTGCTCTTTTCCATAGACGTTCCTTCCGGGCTCGACGCCCGCACGGGCCTTCCCTCGCCCTCGGCCGTACGCGCCCATGTCACCGTCACCTTTCAGGCCGCCAAGCCGGGCCTTCTGCTGCCGCAGGCCGCCCTCTTCACAGGGGAACTTCATGTGCGGCCCATAGGTATGCCCCGCGCCGTCGCGCAGACGAACCCGCCCTCCTTCCGCACCTGGCTCGTGCCGGGGCAGAGAGAAGACGCCGGAGCGCCCTACGTCGTTCCCCACGGCGTTTCCGCGCATCTTCCGGAGTGTTTCAGGCAAAAGCGCATTCCCTGTACGGACGGACCGGCCCACAAAGGCGACGCCGGACGCGTGCTCGTGGCGGGAGGCTGCGCCGCCTACACGGGCGCGCCGACGCTTTCCGCATGGGCGGCGCTTCGTGCCGGAGCCGGGCTTGTGACCGTGGCCGGGCCGAAACCGGTGCTTGAGGTCGCGCGCCTCTGCCAGCCCGCGCTCACCATGCTTTCCCTGGAAGGAAACGACGCCGGAGAATGGCAGGAGGCCGACGCCCTTTCTCTGGCAAAAGCCGCAACCGGATACGGCGCGCTGGTCTTCGGTCCGGGACTCGGCAGGAACAAAGGTGCATCCGACGCCCTCGCAGCCCTTCTTTCCGCGGAAAGGCGTCCTCCCATGGTGCTGGACGCCGACGCTCTCTTTGCTCTGGCCGGAAGGCCGGAACTTCTTCCCCGGCTGCGCCCCTGCGACGTGCTCACCCCACATCCCGGAGAAGCGGCCAGGGAACGCTTATTTCCGTCCCTGAAGAACCCGCCGTCGTTTCTCCCTGGCAGGTGCCGCAGCTGGCCGTAGCCGGTTCCGGCGACGTATTGGCAGGACTTGTCGGCGCGCTGCTGGCTCGAGGATACGGGGCCGGTCTTGCCGCCACCCTCGGCGTATGGCTCCACGCCCTCGCAGGCATGCGCCTTGCCGAGACCTTTCCCCTGCGCGGCAACGGTCCGCAGGACATTGCCGACGCCCTTCCCCTTGTGATGCATCTTGCAGGCGCCCCCTGCACGGAGGATACATGCAGTTTCTCTTGAAAGACCCGGACGACACCATGGAACTCGGACGCATGCTGGCACAGGCCATGAGCGCCTCGTCCGTGCGTACCCTGTACCTGTTCGCCGAACTCGGCGGAGGAAAGACCACGCTGACGCGCGGTTTCGTCGCCGCACTGCCCGGCGGGGAGAACGCCGAAGTAGCCAGCCCGAGCTTTACGCTCTGCAACGTGTACCCCACGCGCCCGGAAGTGCTCCACGCGGATCTGTACCGCCTGTCGGAAGGGGCCTCTCTGCCCGAGGAGATGGAAGAAATGCTGGAGGAGGGCGACCCGTTCCTCGTACTGGAATGGCCGCAATATCTCGCCCGGGAACGTTATGCGCAGGAAAGACTCGACGTCTCGCTCCGGACTGCAGGAGAAGCGTCGGCAAAACATCTGGACAACGCTGACAAATCATGCAAAGCTTTCCGGCTGGCAACCATTGACGCCTGCGGTGAAACTGCGCAGGCGCTGCTTCGCAGCATGGAGCCCGGGCTCCTGTTGCGTTTTTTGCCTGCTGATGAGGCTTAACCGTTCCTTATCTCCTTTTTTCAGGATGTCCTATGCGTATTCTTGTGCAGAAATTCGGAGGGTCCTCCGTCGCCGACCTGGAGTGCATGAAAAAGGTGCGCGGCAAGGTGCTCGCCGCCCTTGAGGAAGGCAACAAGGTCGTGGTGGTGCTCTCCGCCCGTTACGGCCAGACCAACAGCCTGCTGGAAAGGGCCTATCAGTGGTCGGACGAACCCGACCCTGCGGAACTCGACGTTCTGCTCACCACCGGCGAGCAGGAATCCGTGGCGCTTTTTTCCATGCTCCTGCGTGACTCGGGCGTGAAGGCCCGCTCCTTCCTGGGCTTCCAGCTGCCCATCATTACCGACGACGCCTTCGGCAGTGCCCGTATCGACACCATCAGCGCCGATACCATCAGGGAAGCCTTCCAGACCTACGACGTGGTGGTCATGGCCGGTTTCCAGGGCCGCACGCCGGACATGCGTCTCACCACGCTGGGCCGCGGAGGCTCCGACACCTCCGCCGTCGCCGTGGCCGCCGCCCTCGGCAACGACACCATCTGCGATATCTATACCGACGTGGACGGCGTCTATACCACCGACCCGCGCATGTGCAAGGACGCGCACAAGATGGAGCGCATCAGCTACGACGAGATGCTGGAAATGGCCTCCATGGGCGCCAAGGTTCTGCAAATCCGCTCCGTAGAAATCGCCGAAAAATATAATGTTCCCGTCCGGGTACGTTCCACCTTCTCGAACGACCCGGGCACGCTGGTCACCAAGGAGGACAGTATGATGGAGTCCGTGCTCGTTTCGGGCATCGCTTTTGACAAGGATCAGGCAAGAGTCACGCTCCGCGACGTGCAGGACCGCCCGGGCTCCGCGGCCAGCATCTTCAGTCCGCTGGGCAAGGCGGGCATCGTGGTGGACATGATCATTCAGACCGCCAGCCGCGACGGTGTGACCGACATGGCCTTCACCGTATCCCGCAAGGATCTGAAACGCACGCTGGAAGTGCTGGAAAAAGCCTCCCCCATCTGCAGCAGCATCGAACACTCCTCCAACATGGCCAAGGTCTCCGTGGTGGGCGTGGGCATGCGCAATCACAGCGGCGCGGCCAGCCGTGCCTTCGACGCCCTGTACAAGGCCGGCATCAACCTCATCATGATCAGCACCTCGGAAGTGAAGATCTCCTGCCTGGTGGATGAAGCCGATCTGGAACTTGCGGTGAACGTGCTGCACAAGGAATTCGACCTGTAGTTTCTTCGGCCACAGCCGGAGATGCCGTATCTCAAAGGGGAGCATGCTCCCCTTTCTTTTTCGACCCCGCGCCGAAAGGGCGCGCAAAAGAGCCCGCCATGACGCTTCATCTTCCCATTCCCCTCATCACCGTCGTCCTGCTCATCGGCTCCAACATTTTCATGACCTACGCATGGTACGGCCATCTGCGCCACCACTCCCTCACCTTCGTGGGCGCCATCCTCCTCAGCTGGGGCATAGCCTTCTTCGAGTACTGCCTTCAGGTGCCCGCCAACCGCGTAGGGTACGGCTACTTCTCCGCCGCAGAGCTCAAGACCATACAGGAAGTCATCTCCCTCACCATCTTCGGCATCTTCTCCACGCTCTATCTGGGCGAAAGCCTGACGTGGAACCATGCCATCGGCTTCGCCCTCATCGTGGCCGGAGCCTTCTTCGTGTTCAAGGGCTAGCGCCCCCCGGGAACGACTCGTCCGCTCCTTCCGGACACCAAGGGTCCGCCGCAAAAACGCAGGCCAAAGGCGGCCTCATGCCGGAACATGTTCTTCCCGGAAGGTTCCGGAAAACAGGCCCGACTTCCCGGCTTCGACAGGACAACTACGCCATGATCTGCCACGTCGCCCTCTGTTCCCCTCCCTACGCCACGCTGAGCTATCTGACGCCGGAAGAATTTCCCGGCTTTTCCTGGCAGAGCGGCCTGCGCGTGGCCGTGCCTCTGGGCAACGGCGCCATACGGGCGGGCGTCATCACGGCGGTGTTTTCCGAGGACGATGAAAAGGCCCTCGAGAACACGGGGGCCGGGCAGCACAGCATGAAAAAACACGGGGACATCACCCTGCGGTCTCTGACCTGGCCGCTGGAGCTTTTCCCCCTGCTGCCGCGCGACTACATGGACACCGTGGCGCAGCTTGCCGCGCGTCAGTATTCCTCGCCGGGCCGGATTCTGGGCAACCTTCTGCCTCAGGGCCTGCGCGTGACCGCACGAATCAGGGTGCGCCAGTTTCTGCCGGACAGGGACGGCAGGGGCCGCAAGCCGAGACTTTTCGCCCTGCGCGACATTCCGACACTGTCCGCTGACGAGCGCCGCATGCTGGCGGAAGACTTCGTGCGCGGCCGGGCGGAACTTCTCATGCTGGCCGAAGACGCGGCCTCGGGAGAACTGTGCTCCCTTACCTGCGACCCGCCGTGGCCGGTGCGCCCTCATGCCGTCAAACAGCGCGAAGTGCTGGACTGGCTGCTGCAGCACGGCACGGTGTCCCGCAAAGCGCTGCGGGACGCTCTGCCCGACAGCATGAACGCTCTGACCGGGCTGGTACGCAACAAGCTCGTGGAACTGCGTCCGGCTGAAACCGGGGAAGAGGAAGCCGAACCGGGCGAGGCGCTGCTGCCTCCGCCGGAAGCGCCCTTCACCCTGACGCCGGAACAGCAGACGGCGCTCGACGGTTACTGCCGGGAGATGGACGCGCTCATGCAGGGCGAAAAACGGCCGTTTGCGCACCTTCTTTTCGGCATTACCGGAAGCGGCAAAACCGCCGTCTATCTGGAACTGGCCCACGCATGCCTTCTCCGGGGCCGTTCCGCCCTCATCCTCGCCCCGGAAGTGGCCATCGCGCTCAAACTGCGCAGGGACGCCGAACAGCGTTTCCCCGGTACGCCCGTTTTCTTCTACCACGGCTACCAGAGCCAGCAGCAGAGGGAGCGCACCTTCCGCCGCCTTGCCGCACGCAGAGAGCCGTGCCTTGTCATCGGCACGCGCTCGGCCCTGTTTCTGCCCATGCCGCCGCTCGGCGCCATCGTACTGGACGAAGAGCACGACGGCTCCTTCAAGCAGGAGGACCGCCTGCCCTATCAGGCCAAGGAAGTGGCGTGGGAACGGGCCCGGCGGCACAACGCCCTGCTCATTCTGGGCTCGGCCACGCCGGACATCAAGACCTTCCATGCCGCCCGGGAAGGCGCCTTTCCGCTGGCAAAGCTGACGCAGCGCGCCGGAGGCGGCACGCTGCCCGCCATAGAGCTTGTGGACATCAAGGAGCAGCCCGCTTCCCGCCTGCTGTCCCCCCGCGCCGTGGAGGCCCTGCGGGAAACCGTTCAGCGCGGCGAACAGGCCGTGGTGCTGCTCAACCGCCGCGGCTACGCGCCGCTCATGTACTGCCTCGACTGCGGCGCCGTGGCCAAATGCCCCAGCTGCGACATCTCTCTGACCTACCATAAGAAGCGCGAACAGCTCGTCTGCCACTACTGCGGGCACACGCGCCCCTTCCCCTCGCCCTGCGAAAAATGCGGCGGCATGAACTTTCTGCCCATGGGGGAAGGCACGGAAAAGCTGGAGGAAAGCCTTGCGGGCGAAGAACTCGCCGGAGCCCTGCCTCCCGGCGGCCGCGTGCTCCGGCTCGACCGCGACAGTACCGCAAGACCCGGCCGTATGGAGGAAATACTCTCCGCCTTTGCCCGGCAGGAGGCGCAGGTGCTGGTGGGCACGCAGATGCTCTCCAAAGGCCACCATTTCCCCAACGTCACCCTCGCCGTGGTGGCCGACGGCGACATGGGCCTGAACATGCCCGATTACCGCTCGGCGGAGCGCACCTTCCAGCTTCTGGTGCAGTCCTCAGGCCGCGCCGGACGCGGAGAAAAGCCGGGAAAAGTGCTCATCCAGACCAGAGACATTCATCACTACTGCTGGAAATTCGTGGAAACAGGCGACTACGAGGGCTTTTACGAACACGAGATAGCCCTGAGACGGCAGCGCCGATATCCGCCCTTCGTCAAGCTCGCGCTCATCCGTCTCTCCTATCCCTGGGACTGGAAGGACGGACAGGGTCGCGTCAACGTCTTTGCCGCCTCCCTGAGAGCCCACGGCCGTTCCCTCGGACTCTCCGTGCTCGGCCCGGCTCCCGCGCCTCTGGCCCGCATTCAGGGCCGCGCCCGCTTCCAGTGTCTCATCAAGGCCGACACCTGGCAGCATGTGCGTCAGGCCTATGCGCTGGCCCTGCGCGACGTGGGCGCCCTGCCGCATGAACTCAGGATTTCCCTGGACCTCGATCCGGTAAACATGCTCTGAAACAGCCGTCAAATGCGCCTTCGCGCAGAACGGAAGACGCCCGGAAAAATTTCCTTGAGGACACAGCGCGCCACGCGCATCCTGACCGTTCGCGGCCGCAGAGATGCAGGAAAACGGACCAACGCGGAGCCTGGCCTGTTTGCGGCGAAAAAAGACGCATCCGAAAGCACGACATACGCCACGCCTTTTCTGCTCCGCGAATGAATCCGCTTACAAAGACGGTCGCCCCGCGCACTGCGAGCCGCCGCGCAACCTTTCCGGACGCGCGGCCACTACGCGTGGTCGAAACGCGCTTTCGACGGTTCCCGGCTCCGTTTTTCCTCCGAAAAAAGGCCGGGCCGCCCGCGGAAACGGAACGGTACCGGCCTCGTGACGTGTGGCGAAAACGCCCTGTCAGGAGCTAGAACTTGTACACATCCAGAGAAATGGCCGTGGAAGGTTCGCCTTCATCTCCGGGGAAGACGCGGGCGCGGACCTTGTCGCCCTTCTTCAGGTCGGCGATGCCCTTCTTGGTTTCCCAGGTGAAGATATCGACATACACGTTTTCAATCAGCGTGTTGTCCGTCACCTTGATGGTGGAAACTTCGCCTTCCTTGTCCTTGAGGGTAAAGGTGCCGTTCTTCATATCCACCGTGTCCACCACGCCGCGTTCCACCAGAAACAGGGGGAAGGTGACCACGATTTCCTCGCTGGGAGCCACGATGACGAAGGGGGTATCGGCCACGGTCTGTTTCGCCTTGGGCGCGGTGTCGGCGGCAAAAGCCAGCGCGGGAGCCAGGAGAATACCACAGCAGAAACCGGTGAACAGAGTTTTGATGCGCATGAGTTCCTCACTTGTTGATCATTCGAGGAACGGCACGCCTCCGGTCACAAGAGCGTCATGCAGCAGATGGCGCAGCCTGTCCGCCATGGGACCGGGACGGCCGTCGCCTACAGGCTTGCCGTTGTAGTGCGTGACCGCCACGCACTCGCATGTAGTACCAAGTACCAGAATCTCGGAAGCCTGTTCCAGTATTTCTTCTGTGATATCAGTGAGAACTACGGGCATGAAGGCTTTTGCCAGCTCCATGGCCCGGATGGACGTGGTACCCGGAAGCGCGTGACGGAACTCGGGCATGAGCATGCGCCCGGCCCTGTCCACCATGGCCACGTTGGCGATGGCCGCTTCGGCGAGGAACCCCTGCTCGTCGAAGGAAAAAGTGACGTTCACCCCTTTCTCGCGGGCCTCTCTGGCCATGAGCGCATTGGCAAGATAGTTGGTGGACTTGATCTGCGCAAGCCAGGGCTGTTTTGCGGGAATATCGCTTCTGGCCGCGGTAAGCCCCTTCTGCCAGAAGGCTTCAGGCAGCGGATGTCCCTTCGTGGCCACCATGTACAGACTGCTTTCCCTGCATTCCCCGGGGTCCACGCCGAGACCGCCGCAGCCGCGGCCGAGCAGCACCTTGAGTCCGCCCCAGCGGGAGCCCCCGGCCCTCGCCACCTCAATCGCGACGGCGCGCAGTTCCTCCCACGGGCATGGCGGCTCCAGCGACAGCACGGAGGCGGAATGCTTCATGCGCTCCAGATGGGCGTCAAGCTGCACGATGCGCCCGTCCATGAAGGAAAGACTTTCGAAAATGGCGTCCCCCCTGTGCACCATGTGGTCATCCAGCGGGACCAGAAGAAATCTCGCATCCCTGCAGATGGCTCCCATGCGATGCTCGTAGAAGGCCGTGACATTCGCCGCGCCCGGGCGCGGCAGCTCCAGAAGCTTTGCCGACCATGCGGCGGCGTCGAGAACGGGAACTGACATGCTATCCTCTCACAGTCTGGCGGCAGGGCCAGGATTTGCCGACGCGGCAAAAAACCGGCGGACACGCCCCTCTATAACGCAAAAAAAAGGGGGAGTACAGAAGACGGGCGGCATACCTCCCCCCTTCCGGAACACAGGCAGACAAAGAAAAAGGGCCTCATGGGCCCTTTTTCTTTGTCTGCAAAACCTGCTTGTCTAGGCTTCTTCGCCGCCGTTGAGCTCCATACGGAACTTGCGGGAGAGGCGGAACACCACGACCTTGCGCGGAGGCAGGGTGATGGACTCGTCGGTCTGGGGATTGCGCCCCTTGCGGGCATTCTTGTCATAGGCTTCGAACTTGCCGAAACCGCTGATGAGAAGCGCATCGTCCTTTTTAATGGCCTGCTTCATGAGAAGCAGCAAATTTTCAACGATATTCTTTACTTCTGCACGGTTACGCCCAAGATTCTTGTCATTGTACACCGCTTCCACAATGTCTGCCTTGGTAAGAGCCTTATTCATCTTTCCTCCTGCCACTCTTTCCTGAGACGGATTACTTTTCCAGATACGAGGCCACCCTGGCAGCCATCTCCTGCATGGCCGCTGCGTCGGGATACTTCCCCTGCTCCCAGGCGCCGAGGCCGTCCCCTTCTTCGCGGGGGATGATATGCCAGTGTATATGAAACATGGTCTGTCCGGCAGACAGACCGTTATTCTGCATAATATTGAATCCGCTCGCTCCGGTAGCCTTCACAACGGCCGCTCCCACCTTCTTCAGCGCGGAAAACACCGCAGGCGCAAGGGACACCGGAACTTCCAGCATATCCTTGTAATGCGCCTTGGGAATGACCAGCGTGTGACCGGGACGGGCGGGAGAAAGGTCAAGGAATGCAAGAACTTCTTCGTCCTCATATACCTTCGCGCAGGGGATGTCTCCGCCGGCGATGAGACAGAAAATACATTTTTCTTCAGCCATAACAGTACGACCTCCAGAGCCTCCCGTGTTTTTTAAACGCGGGGGATACCTTGTCATCCTAAGCGCAAGCGATTAGAACATCAAGAGCTTTTCTCCAGAGGCGCAAAAATGCCGTATTCTCACGATTCCACCTTCCCCGACGTTCCCGGGAACGTGTGTTTCCCCGTTGGAACAAAAGAACGCAGAGCGAAACACATCTATCCGGTTTTTCTTCCTTTTCTTGGATGCCCCGGACAGTGTGTCTATTGCGCGCAGGATAAGCAGACCGGCACTTGTGCCTCGCCGGACATACATACCATCCTCGCCGGAACGCAAAAACGGCTGAAAAACCTGTCCGCATGCGGGCCGGACGACTCGAGGGAACTGGCCTTCTACGGCGGAACCTTCACGGCCCTGCCCGCAAAGGAGCGTTCCGCCTGTCTTGAACTGCTGTCGCGTCTGCGCGAGGAAGGGCGCATCACCCATGCCCGATGCTCCACCAGACCCGACGCGCTCGGGCCGGACGTACTGAGACAGCTCCTCTGCGCCGACGTAAGTCTCGTGGAACTCGGTATCCAGAGCTTTGACGACAACGCGCTCGTCCTTTCCCGGCGCGGCTACTCAGGTCGGACGGCCGAGAACGGCTGCCGGGCCGTGCTTGAAGTCGGGCTTGAACTCGGCATACAGCTACTTCCCGGCATGCCGGGAAGTACTCCCGACGTCTTTCTCTCCGACGTGCGCAGGGCCCTTGCGCTCAGACCTTCCTGCCTGCGCTTCTACCCCTGTCTCGTCCCCGAAGGCACGGTGCTCGCCCGCTGGTTCCGGGAAGGCGCCTTCCGGCCGTGGACGCTGGAAGAAACCGTCCGCACGCTGGGGCAGGCGCTCAAGCTGGCCTGGCAGGCCCGCGTGCCCGTCATACGGCTGGCCGTGGCTCCGGAGCCCGCCTTCGATGCTGCGCTGCTCGCCGGGCCGCGTCATCCGGCGCTCGGCGCCCTCATACAGGCGGAGGCGCTGCTTCTTGCCGCAGAAGACGCCCTGAACAAGCTCGGAAGGGAACCGGAACGCCTGACGCTTCCCGCCTTCTGCCAGGGATTTCTGTACGGCGACCGTGGAGCGCTGAAAGAACGCTGGCTTGCGCTTCGTCTGGGACCAGAGCGCCTGCACTTCGACAAACACGCGGCCGAAGCGGAGCTTTGCTGAGCGCACGGGGAACGGCATGCCGGTGCACGCTTCCCCCGGCGAAGCGCATGAAGAAGCGTCTTTTCCTCCGCACCGACGCATCCGTCCGTCTTCCGCATGCCGGAATGAACGTCTTTGCCCGGCAAATGGCGTATTTTATCCTTCCGGGGCTTGACGCTCCCCCCTTTTGACGTATGTTCCTTGACGACGGGAAGGCGCCGCCTCCCTACCAAATTCCTATTTGCGAGCGATATATGGGCAAAGACCTCATTATTGTGGAATCGCCGGCCAAGGTGAAAACCATCAAGAAATTTCTGGGCAGCAAATACATGGTGCAGGCCAGCGTCGGCCACATCCGCGACCTGCCCACCCGGGAAATCGGCGTGGATGAAGCCCACGACTTTGCCCCCCACTATGAAATCATCAAAGGCAAGGAAAAGGTGGTCCGCGATCTGCAGGACGCCGCATCCAAGGCCGATACCGTGTATCTCGCGCCCGACCCCGACCGTGAGGGCGAGGCCATAGCCTGGCACATCGCCGAAGTCATCAAGAACAAGGCGAAGAACATCAAGCGCATCCAGTTCAACGAAATCACGGCCCGGGCCGTGAAGAACGCGCTGGACAACCCTCACGACATCAATCCCGACCTCTTCGACGCACAGCAGGCCCGCCGCGTGCTCGACCGCCTTGTGGGCTACAAAATTTCCCCCCTTCTCTGGAAAACCGTGAAGCGCGGCATTTCCGCCGGACGCGTGCAGTCGGTGGCGCTCAGGCTCATCGTGGAGCGCGAGGAGGAACGCCTCGCCTTCGTGCCCGAGGAATTCTGGACCTTCCGCGCACTGCTTGCCGGAGCCACTCCCCCGCCCTTCAAGGCGGAACTGGCAAAAATAGAAACGGGGTTCGCCAAAAAATTGCGGGAACTTTCCGGTGAGGATGCGGAAGGCAAGAGCAGCCGCAAGATACTCATCGCCAGCAAAGCCGCTGCCGACGCCATGGAACAGGCCATGGCGGGACAGCCCTTCGTAGTCTCGCAGGTGGAAGAGAAGGAACGCTCGCGCAGCCCGCTGCCGCCCTTCACCACCTCCACACTGCAGCAGACGGCCAACCAGCGGATAGGCTTCACCTCCAAGCGTACCATGGCCACGGCCCAGCGCCTGTACGAAGGCATTGAACTCGGCGAAAAGGGCACCACGGCTCTCATCACCTACATGCGTACCGACTCCGTGCGTATTGCCGACGAGGCAAAGAAAAGCGCGGCAGACTATGTGGAGCAGCGTTTCGGCAGGGATTACATGGCCCCCGGCGGCAAGGGCCGCTCCTTCAAGGGCAAGACTTCCGCACAGGACGCCCACGAAGCCATACGCCCCGTGGACGTCACCCTGACGCCGCAGGATGTGAAGGATTTTCTCACGCCCGACCAATACCGTCTCTACAATCTCATCTGGTGCCGTTTCGTCGCCTCACAGATGGCGGCCGCCACCTATCACGACACGTCCGTCACCCTGACCTGCGGCCCCGGCCAGTGGAAGGCCAAGGGGGAAAGGCTGCTTTTCCCGGGCTTTCTCGCCGTCATGCCCCGCTCGGTGGACGAAGAGGAAAGCACGCTTCCGCCCCTTCATGAAGGCGAGGTCGTCACGCTGCAGAAGCTGGAAAAGGAGCAGAAGTTCACGCAGCCCGCGCCGCGCTACACCGAAGCGTCGCTGGTGCGGGAGCTGGAAGAGAAAGGCATAGGCCGCCCCTCCACCTATGCCACCATCATCTCCACCATTCAGGACAGGGAATATGTACGTCTGGAAGACAAGCACTTCATTCCCACCGACCTCGGCAAGGTGGTGTGCTCCCAGCTGCGCGACCATTTCGTCCGTCTCATGGACGTAGGCTTCACCGCCGGTATGGAGGACAACCTCGACAAGGTGGCCGAAGGCAAGCTCGGCTGGGTGGAACTCATGAAGGACTTTTCCAGAGAGTTCAATCCCACGCTGGAAGCCGCGGCCAAGAACATGGCTCCCGTCAAGGGCGGACTCACCACAAACGTGCCATGTCCGGAATGCGGCAAGCCTCTGGTGGTGAAGTTCGGCAAGAGCGGAGAATTTCTGGCCTGCACAGGCTATCCCGAGTGCCGCTACACCACCAACTTCACCCGCGATGAAAAGGGACAGATCATCCCGCAGGAACGGCCGAAGGAGGAACACAAAAAAGTAGGCACCTGCCCCAAGTGCGGCGGAGACGTCATCCTCAAGCAGGCGCGTACGGGCAGCCGTTTTCTGAGCTGCTCCAGATATCCCGAATGCGACTACGCCGCCCCCTTCTCCACGGGCGTGGCCTGCCCCAAGTGCGGCAAGGGAACGCTGGTGGAAAAAAGCTCCCGCAAGGGCAAGCTGTTCTACTCCTGCGACCAGTACCCCCAGTGCGACTACGCCGTGTGGGACTGGCCCGTGGCCGAAACCTGCCCCGAATGCCAGTCTCCCATTCTGGTCATCAAGACCACCCGGGCGCGCGGCCGTCACATAGCCTGCCCCAATCCCAAATGCCGGTACACCAGGGAACTGGATGAGCAGCAGAGCTGAAACGTTTTGACAAAGGCCCGGAGACCATGCTCCGGGCTTTTTTGTCGCTCATCATCGCCTTCTCCATCTTTTAGGCCCCGCACGGCTTTCATCTGCCGCCATCCTCTTTCCACCGCCTTTCTCCCGGTCCGGACGGGACAACCGTTTCCGGCGTCTCATGCCGTGGCGTGAAAAAGCCTCCGGAAGCTCCCCCGGCAGGCTTTTTCCGTTTCGCCCGGTCGTGTTCTGCAACGCCGGTTGAAACAAAAAAAATCCATGCCGCGGTTCTTCAAAAAAACATTGTTATTCAACCTGTTGTCAAAACTCAAGAACATGCTCCGGCACAAAACATGCAGAGCATCATGCGCCGAACGGGAATGGACAAAATCCCATAACACTCTACTCTGGGAGCACGCATGCATCTTTTCTTCAAACGGGCGGCAGTGTGCGGAGCCGCGGCGCTGTGCGCCCTGCTCGCCTCCCCCCCCTCAACGGAGCCGCAGCCATGGAAACGCCTTCCTACTGTGCCACCCCGTCCCAGAGCGTCAACCCTCTGGCCACGCAGGGCATGGTCACCTCTCCCAACCATCTGGCCACGCAGGCCGGACTCGACGTTCTGCGACGCGGCGGCAACGCCGTGGACGCCGCCATCGCCACCGCCGTCACGCTGGCTGTTGTCTATCCTCAGATGTGCACGCCCGGCGGCGACAACTTCTGGCTCATCTACAATGCCGGAACGGGTGAACTTCGCGGCCTCAACGCCAGCGGCCGCGCGGGGAAAAAGGCCACCATCGAATACTACCGCGAAAAAGGCCTGAAAAACATTCCCTCCCGCGGCTATCCTGCGGCCAATACCGTGCCCGGCGCGGTCTCCGGCTGGGGCGAGGCTTATGCATACAGCCGCTCGTCCCTGCACGGCTCCCTGCCGTGGAAGGAGCTTTTCACCTCGGCCATCGCCTATGCGGAAAAGGGTTTCCCCGTAAGTACCTCCCTTGCGCGCTGGAGCGCCGTCAACGCCGATACCTCGGACAAGGAGTTCCGCGACCTGCAGAGATTTCCGGAATTCGCCCGCGTATTCATGAAAAACGGCGCTCCCCTTGCCTGCGGCGACCTGTTCCGTCAGCCGGACCTTGCCGCAACGCTCAGACTCCTCGCCGAAAAAGGCGCCTCCGAATTCTATACCGGCAGCATCGCAAAAAAGATTGCGGCGGACATGAAAGCCCACGGCGGCCTGCTCACGGAAGAAGATTTCGCAAAGCACAGAGCCGACTGGGTAACGCCCCTGCGCGTCCCTTACCGGGAGCTTGAGGCCTGCAACCTGCCGCCCAACACGCAGGGTATGGCATCCCTTGAGATTCTCAATATTCTCAACAAGTTCAACATAAAAGACATGGGCGAGGGCAGCGCGGACTACTATCATGCCGTCATCGAAGCCACAAAGGAAGCCTTTGCCGACCGCGACGCCTGCCTCTCCGACCCGGCCTTCGTCTCCATTCCGCTGGACAGACTTCTCTCCGAAGAACACGGCCAAGAGCAGGCCGCACGCATCCGCATGGACAGGGCGGCATGCTCTGGAACGCCCCTCGACCCCAAGGGCGATACCGTCTGGCTAGGCGTGGTGGACGACAGGGGCAACGCGGTCTCCCTCATCCAGAGCATCTACCACGATTTCGGCTCCGGCATCGTGGCGGAAGGCACGGGCGTACTGCTCCAGAACCGGGGCAGCTTTTTCTCCCTCGACCCTGAGCATGTGAACCGTCTTGAGCCCGGCAAGCGTACCATGCACACCCTGAATCCGGCCATGCTTCTCAAAAACGGCAGGCCCTTCCTCGTGTACGGCACCATGGGCGGCGAAGGACAGCCGCAGACGCAGGCCGCCATCGTGACGCGCGTGGTGGATTTTTGCATGACGCCGCAGGAAGCCGTTACCGCCCCCCGCTGGCTCTACGGACGCACCTGGGGCGCGTCCTCCAACGACGTGAAACTTGAGGGCCGTATTCCCGTATCCGTGGTTGAGGAGCTTGCCGGACGCGGTCATCCCGTGAAGGTCGTGGAAGACTTTACCGATACCATGGGCCATGCCGGGGCCATTCTCATCCATGAAAACGGCGTGCTTCAGGGCGCGACCGATCCCCGGGGCGACGGCCTCGCCGCGGGATATTAACGACAGGAAAGAACAGAGCCGTCCGGGCCGGAACACGACGTTGAAGGAGACGGACGGCGCCCTGCCTGCCAGAGCAGCCCACGCGGACAACACGGGGACGACCGCTGAACCATACCGCAGAAAAAAGTCATGTGTTTCCGTACCGCCGGACCTGCCTGCCCCTTGAAAGGACCCGTACCGGACAAACCGCTGCATCTCCCCCGCTTCTCCATGGCTCCGGCAACACGGCCTTTACACTGCGCGACGAGGCGGCTACGCTTCTGACAACAAAAGGGACGGCTTTTCCCATGGGAAAAGCCGTCCCCCTTCGTATCGATAACAACATCCGTCTGCCGGGTCGTGCGCTTTCTGCCTCCATACCGACGAAGGACGCGCCCTTCATCGCTTTGCCTCACGCAACGGCACGACAGAAACCGGCGCTACAGCTCCACGCTGCCGTCGTTTCTGGCCTGCGGCTCAGGTGCGCGCCGCGGCTTCAGTCCATCCACGGCGTCGCCGAAATCGCGCATGGCCTCCCCGAAGCTCTCTCCGAGCGCCGCCGCGCCGTCTTTGGCGCTGTCCCATGCCCGGGACATCTTGTCGCGGGTGCGCTCTTCCTCCAGCGCCTTCAGCGTACGCGCTCCGACATCGTCCAGCTTTCTGCTCAGCGTATGCAGACGACTTCTGGTCACCTTGCCGTCCACAAAGGCTTCACGCAGAAGCGGCAGCACCCTGGTGCGGTATTCGTCGGAAGGGAAAAGATCCCGCAGAGCCAGAAGGCCGCCGTATTCCGCAACACTGATTTCCTCATCGCCCCAGACCGGCTGCTCCGCGTAGCCTTCCACCGCAAAAAACAACACTCCCGACGCCAGCACGGCGATAATCACGTTTTTGAGCATACGCTTCTCCTCCGGCGGCGGGCCGCCTTCGTCTTGACGACCGTCATATCCGGCGGCCGTTCAGCTTCCTTTTTCCCTGAAAGAACAAAAAATGGCAAGTTCCTCCGCCTGAGAAAACGCTCAATTCTCCCTGTACTCCAGCATGCCCCCGTAATGGATACCGTCCCTGCGCACATGCGCCAGCACAGGATAGACCTCCACCCCGGCGCGTACGGCCCGCCGCAGCGCATCGGCATAGGCGGCGTCCACATAGTCGGCGGCGGAAAAGCAGCGCCCGTCCGGCCGCTGTATGATGTAGAGCATGGCTGCGCGCTCCCCGGAAGACCTGATATCCATGAGCGTCTGCAGATGTTTGACGCCTCTCGCGGTCACGGCATCGGGAAAGGCAGCCACATCGTCTTCCACCAGGGTGACGTTCTTGCACTCCACCCATAACCGGGGTCTGTTCTCTCCCGTCAGAAGGCCGTCCAGACGACTTTCCCCACATACGGCCTCACGCTTGAGCGCGTCATATCCCTCGGCCCAGGACAGAAGCCCTGCCTCGAACAGCGCGGAAAGCAGACGGTTGGGCACGGAAGTGTTCACCCCCACCCAGAAAAATCCCGACGCACAGGGCAAACCCAGCGCCTCCACGGTCCAGGCCAGACGGCGGCCCGGCGTCGTCGCCGGGGACAGCAGCACGGGGGAGCCTCTGCGCAGCAGTCCGAGCATGGTACCGGTATTGTTGGTATGTGCCGCGACCTCCTGTCCGTCGAGTTCGGCATACAGGAAAAAACGCTTCTCCCGGCGCAGCAGACGGCCCACCCGACAGCCCGCGGGATATCGCAGAAGAGGTTCACTCATCAATTTACAGACCTCTGTGAAGCTGATAAACGTTTAACCATCTTGGGAAACCTTGCGCGCCTTTCACCGCCAACAGGAAGAACATATCCATGAACTTTGCCGAGAGAATGAAAAAGATCAAGCCCTCCGCCACACTTGCCTTCAACGCCAAGGCTCTTGAGCTCAAGGCTGCGGGCGTAGACGTCACCAGTCTGGCCGTGGGCGAGCCCGATGCTCCTACCCCGCTTCATATCTGCGAGGCAGCCAAGAAAGCCATTGACGAGAATTTCACCAAATATACGGCCGTGCCCGGGACCATGGAGCTCCGGCAGGCGGTCTGCCACTATTTCCAGCGCCAGTACCATGTCAGCGCCAGACCGGAAAACGTCATTCTCACCACCGGCGGCAAGCAGTCCCTTGCCAACACTCTCTTCGTGATGCTCAATGACGGCGACGACGTGCTGCTTCCCAGCCCGTACTGGACCAGTTACCCCGACCTCATCCGTCTGGCCGGGGGCAATCCCGTGCTTGTTCCGGCCAGTTCCGCCAAGGGCTTCCGCATCGACGTATCCGACCTTGAAAAGGCCGTCACGCCCAAAACCCGCATGATCATCCTGAACACGCCCTCCAACCCCACGGGCGTGGCCTACACGCAGGAAGAAGTGGACGCCATGGTCAAATGGTGCTTCGAGCACGACATCTTCGTACTGGCCGATGAGATCTACGACCAGCTCGTCTATGACGGCTCTCCGGTCAGCGCTTCCTGCTGGTGGGAAAAGCATCCCGACAAGATAGCCATCGTCAACGGCCTGTCCAAGGCCTTTTCCATGCCGGGCTGGAGAGTGGGCTATACGCTCGCCCACGAGGACCTCATCAAGCAGAGTTCCAAGCTGCAGGGCCAGATGACCTCGCACATGTGCTCCATCGCCCAGAAGGCCGCCGTGGCCGCGCTGGACGGCTCCTATGACTGCGTGGAAGAAATGCGTCTCTCCTTCCTGCGCCGCCGCGACCTCGCCATGGCGGAAATCTCCACCTGGCCCGGCGTTATCTGCCCCAGACCGGGCGGCGCCTTCTACCTCTTCCCGGACATGAGCGCCCTGCTCACTCCGGAAATGCCCGACGGGACGGCCGTGTGCACCTACCTGCTGGAAAAGGCCCGCGTGGTCTGCGTGCCCGGCGAGGCCTTCGGCGCGCCGAACTGCATCCGTCTTTCCTACTCCGTTTCCGACGAAACCCTCATGGATGCGCTGCATCGCATGAAGGAAGCCCTCTATCATTAACCCTCAATCCCGATGGTGCGCTTATGACTCAGGCAAAACTTGATTGGGCCCATGCCTGGCTGGGCGGCGTTGCCGACCGTCCCTCCGACGACTCCTCCTTTATCGACAAGCTGAAGGAACAGCTGCCGGTTCTGCCTTTCCTCGCGCTTCCCTTTGCGGAAGACCTCATTCATCAGCTTGAAATTCATGAAGAATTTCTGCGCAGTTTCAAGCACATGCTGCTTCTTGGCATCGGCGGTTCGGCCCTCGGTCCCCGCGCGCTGCAAAGAGCCTTCGCTCCCGGCCAGGACCGTCCCAACTATGACGGCCCCAGCCTGTGGATTGCCGACAACGTCCATCCCGAATGGCTGCAGGAACACCTCGACAGCCTCGTTCCCGAAGACACGCTGGTGGTGGTCATCAGCAAATCCGGCGGCACCATCGAAACCATCGCCCAGTACCTCATCGTTCTGCCCTGGCTTCAGACCAAGCTGCCCGGAACCTGGCAGGAACACCTCTTCATGGTGACCGACGCCAACAAGGGCTTCCTGCGCGATGAAGTCGATAAGTACGCCCTGCGCTCCCTGCCCGTGCCGGACAATCTCGGCGGCCGCTACTCCGTGCTCTCCGCCGTGGGTCTGGTCCCCGCCGTGTTCCTCGGCATGGACTGGAAGGGACTCCTTCAGGGCGCTCTTTCCGTAGGCCGTCCTCTGGCCGAAAATCCCGACACCCTGCTCGACCATCCTTCCTGGAAGCTGGCGCGCTGGGCGTATCAGATGTCCGAAGCGGGCAAGAGCCAGATCATCTACTTCTGCTATATCCCGGCATGGTCCACCTTCGGCCCCTGGTTCGGCCAGCTCTGGGCCGAAAGCCTCGGCAAGGACGGCAAGGGCACCATGCCCCTTCCCGCCACCGGTGTGACCGACCAGCACTCCCTGCTGCAGATGTTCCTCGACGGTCCCAAGGACAAGATCTGCCTCTTCGTCAGCTCCCCCGCGAACAAGGACATTCTGCCCATGCCCGCCAAGCTTCCCGAGCAGTGGCAGTACCTCAAGGGACACACCTTCGGCGACATTCTTGAAGCCGAGACCCTTGCCACGCGCGCCACGCTGGCGCAGAAGGACGTGCCCGTGGTGCATCTCGACATGCCCGATGAAAGCGCCGTCTCCGCCGGCAAGATGATGATGCTGCTTGAAGCCGCCACCATCTTCACGGGCTGGCTCATGGGCATCAACCCCGTGGATCAGCCCGCGGTGGAAAACGGCAAGAAGCTGGCCCGGGCCCGTCTCGGCATGCCCGGCTCCGAGGAAGACGCTTCGCGTCTGGCGCTGTTCACGGCTATTCCTTCCGAAAACATGGAATTCTAGGCACAGCGGCAACGTGCGCGTCTGAAATGACGTCGCATGAAAACGGAACACGCCTTTGTTCCGCAGCCTTCGGAGCGCGGCCGCTCCGGTGAAGCAATGGGGGGGGGAGGCAGAGCCTCCCCCTCTTTATTCAGCATGCCCCGTACGCGTCCTGTCGGAAAGCTCGCATGGCGCGTTCCTTCAGAAGCTTCCGGGGCACGGCCATTGCGCCGTGCGCATGAAGGCGACGGCACGTTCCGGGCAGGACCGGAGTTCCCGGCAAAAACAGGGAATCAGTTCCGGCACGCATGCCTCCCTTCGCCGCTGATCAGAGGCAATATTTTCACGGCCTGAATCGAAGGCAGGCGTCCGTCCCGGAACACGACGCGCCTCCCCGTTCGAATGTTTCGTCCCTTCATATGGGAAAGGTGTCTTCATGGATGACGCAAGTCAGAACAACGCGGACAACAAACTGCCGTTCAACCTGGCAAAGTTCTTCTCCTACATCTCGCTGGTACTGATTCTCATTTCCAGCGTCATCCTTACGCTCTTCATCGGCCGCACCATGAACGCCTCGGTGCTGGAAAGCCAGCAGGAATACGCCCTGCTGCTGGCGGACAACATCAACCGTCAGATATTCCGCAAGTTCACCCTGCCCGTGGCCTACGCCTCCGGCCGGGTCGCCCTTTCCAATCCGGCGCAGTACAAGCTGCTCGACGAGGTCATACAGTCGCAGCTGCACGGCCTTCAACTGGAAAGCGTGCGTCTTTTCGACGACCACTACACCATTCTCTATTCCACGAACCCGAAGGAAGTGCGCCGTACCGACATGTACACCGCCGGCATTCCGCTGGTCTTCGAGGGCAAGCCCCATCATTTCGACGTGCTTTCCTCCATTCCTTACACGCAGGCGCTGCTGACTCCGAACCTGCCAAACGGCACCTTTCTTCTGCGCACCGTCTTTCCGCTGACCGTGGATGCCGACTTTCAGGAACTTCGTCTGCACGGTCAGCCCGTACCCGTGCTGGGCGTGCTGGAAATCGTGCAGGACATGACGCCGCAGTACAGGGGAACCATACGCTCGCAATGGCTCATCATCGGCGGCTTTCTCGTCTCCACGCTCATCCTGTTCTTCCTGCTGCATTTCGTGGCCCGCAAGGCCGAATACACGCTGGGTCGCCGCATGGCACGCAACCGCCAGCTCGAGGCACAGCTTCACCAGGCGGAAAAACTGGCCAGCATGGGCCGCATGGTTGCCTCCATCGCCCACGAGATACGCAATCCTCTGGGTATCATCCGTTCCAGCTCCGAATTTCTCATCCGCCGCCACAAGACGGAAGACACGACGACGCAGGCCATGCTTTCCGCCATTTACGACGAATCCTGTCGCCTCGGTACCACGGTCAACGACTTTCTCGACTACGCCCGCCCGCGCCAGCCGCGGCAGGATACGGTGAACCTTCAGGACGTTCTCAACAAGGCTCTGGCCTTCCTCGGCGGCGAATTTCAGCGACTGGGCGTAGAAGTTCATGCCGACATTTCTCCGGACCTTACGGTTCCCGGAGATGCGGACCTGCTCTACCGCGCCTTCTACAACATTCTTGCCAATGCGCAGCAGGCCATAGACGGTCCGGGACAGATTTTCATCGAAAGCGCCCTGCCCGCCGACGGAAAGATAACGCTCACGTTCCGCGACACGGGGCCGGGCTTTTCCGAAGACACTCTGGCCAAGGCCATGGACCCGTTCTTCACCACAAAGGACAACGGAACCGGCCTCGGACTGCCCATCGTGCAGGCCATCATCGATTCCCACGGCGGCAGCATGAAGCTTGCCAATGCGCAACAGGGCGGCGCCCTCATCACCATCAGCTTCCCTACCGGGAAGCCCGCAACCGAACAAGGAAACTCTCATGAGTGATATCTCCCATATTCTCGTCATCGACGATGAAAAGAATTATCTTATAGTCATGGAGGCGCTGCTCAAGGACGCAGGCTACGAGGTGACGGCCCTCAACGACCCGGAAATGGCGCTGCACTTTCTGGACGAGTCCGAAATCGACGTGGTCATCACCGACATGAAGATGCCCAAGCTTTCCGGCAAGGAAGTGCTGCAGCGCATCAAGAAGTCGTGGCCGGACCTGCCCGTGCTCATCATGACGGCCTTCGGCAGCATCGAGAGCGCAGTGGAAGCCATGCGCTACGGAGCCTTCGACTACATCACCAAGCCCTTCGCCAACGATGAGCTTCTTCTCTCCGTGCACAACGCCGTGGAGCTCTCCAAGGCGCATCGTCAGTACAAGCTGCTGCAGGAATCCCTGGAGGAGCGCTACCGCACCCATCACATCATCGGCAAATCAAAGGCCATCAGAAACACGCTCTCCATCGTGGACCGCGTGGCCGTCAGCCGCTCCACCGTACTCATCACCGGTGAATCGGGTACGGGCAAGGAGCTTGTGGCCCGCGCCATCCATTTCAGCTCTCCGCGCAAGGAAGGTCCCTTTGTTTCCGTCAACTGCATGGCCTTCAACGCCGGCGTTCTGGAAAGCGAGCTGTTCGGGCATGAAAAAGGCTCCTTTACCGGAGCCGTAGCCACGCGCCGGGGCCGCTTCGAGCAGGCGGACCACGGCACGCTGTTCCTCGACGAAGTGGGCGAGCTCAGCATGGATCTTCAGGTCAAGCTTCTGCGCGTGCTGCAGGAGCGGGTGTTCGAGCGCGTGGGCGGCACAGAGCCCATCAGCGTGGATATCCGCGTGGTGGCCGCCACCAACCGCGACCTGTCCAAAATGGTGGAGGAAGGCACCTTCCGCGAAGACCTCTTCTACCGCCTCAACGTGGTGCAGATTCCCATTCCGCCTCTTCGCGAACGCCGCGAGGACATTCCCCTGCTCATCGCCCATTTCACGGAAAAAATCGCCGAAGACAACGGTATTCCCGCCAAAAGCTTCAGCACGGAGGCCCAGAACTATCTTACCGGCTACGAATGGCCCGGCAACATACGCCAGCTTCAGAACGTGCTCGAAGGCTGCATGGTCATGGTTCCCGGCCCGGTCATCGGGGTGGACGACCTGCCGCCGGAGATCCGGGGCGAGGAATCTCAGTTCAAAAGCGCCGTGGACCTGCTGCCCGTGGAGCTCAACCTTGCCGATACGCTGGACAGAATCGAGGCCGCCCTCATCAAGCGCGCCCTTGTGCGCGCCGACTTCGTGCAGGCCCATGCCGCGGAGCTTCTCGGCATATCCCGCAGTCTCATGCAGTACAAGCTGAAGAAGTACAACATCACAGGGCACTGATATCGTGCAGAAATCCATAACGGGCGCTTCGGCGCCCTTTTTTTTCGGCAGCGATTTCGCCTGAGACCTGATACGGGACAGCGCAGGCTTTTTGCGAAAGACATACTCTGCCGAAAAGGACACTCACTCTTCTTTGCGCCGTCGCAGCAGCCTGTCGGACGAAACTGAAGCGGGATGTCTCTCCTTCCTCTGCGCCTCTCCCTCAGCCGATTCCCGGGGCCCGATGTCCCCTGCTGCTGACGGGAGTCTCTTCGTCAGAAATACCGTCGAAAACGTTGTCGCAGCAACTCTTCGTTGCCGACGTCCTCCATGTTTTCCTGAAACGTTACCGGACCGGAAACAGATAGAAAAACGACGGCCGCCATTTCGGCGGCGCGGCTCATTCCGTCTTCTCTGTCTCCCGGAACAATAAGCGCCTTTCTTCCCCGTCCGTCATCATTACGGTTTATCTTGCGGTTTTCCATTGGAGAAGGCGTCAGGGAACAACGCCCCCGCGTCATGTCGGATTCAATATTTTCATCAAAGAATTCTGGAGGTTCCGGCATCAGCCTCTCTGTTTCACGTGAAACATCCACGTTTCGGTCGTCGCTGTTTCACGTGAAACACTCCTTGCTTTTCCCCATTCCTGCGATTATGTAAGAAAAGACATCGGGAAAGGAGTTAATACTTTGGCCAGAATCATTGCCATTGCCAACCAGAAAGGCGGCGTGGGCAAAACCACCACGTCGGTCAACCTTTCCGCATCACTGGCAATCATGGAAAATCGCGTGCTTCTGGTGGATTGCGACCCGCAGGCCAATTCCACCAGCTCTCTGGGCTTCGACCAGCAGAATCTTCCCCGCAATCTCTATACCGCGCTCTGCGGCACATCCACGCTGGAAGAAACGCTGCTGCCCACAGCCACACCTTTCCTTACCCTACTCCCTTCCTCCACCGACCTCGTGGGCATAGAAATCGAGCTGGTGGACAAGATGGCGAGGGAATTCTATCTGGCCGACCTGCTCGGACATGTGGCCGACGACTACGACTACATCATCATCGATTGTCCGCCGTCTCTCGGGCTCATCACCATCAATACGCTGTGCGCCGCCCACGAAATTCTCATTCCCCTGCAATGTGAATTCTTCGCTCTGGAAGGCATCGTAAAACTTCTGCACACCTACGAACAGGTGCGCAAGCGTCTGAACCGGGAGCTGCAGATTCTGGGCGTGCTGCTCACCATGTACGACTCCCGCAACAAACTGGCCCGGCAGGTCAAAGCCGAGGCGGAACGCTGTTTTCCCAAGCACATGTTCGAAACCATCATTCCCCGCAACGTCCGCCTTTCCGAAGCGCCGAGCCACGGAAAATCCATTCTGCACTACGATATCAAATCCAAAGGTGCGGAAGCCTATCTGCAACTGGCCCGCGAGGTCGTACACAAAACGGCCCAGCCCTAGCCTGATGGGATACGAACAACAGGGCAGACATCGGTTTCCTTGACGCCCTTCATGGCAGTGCTGAAGAAAAAGACCCTACAGATGCCGAAGCCTGCCGACACCGGAACACCGGCGGCCTCCGGCGCGTCGCCGGCAGATGTTGCCCCATAGTAGTCAGAGGAAACCGGCAGATGTCCGAGGCGGCAGCCATCACGACCTTGACGCCGCCATGCTGCCCCCGCCTTTCAGGCAGCGCGCCTGACATTGATATCTGTCGAACACGCCCCGTGCCGCCCCGCAGGGGCCGTTTTCCTTGAACATGCCGACAAAACCTCCATGGAGGCAATCATGAATATTCCCGAACGCGGTCTCGGACGCGGACTCAGTTCCCTGCTCAGCTCCGCCACGGAAAGCGGGAGCGACGAGCCGAAAAAACTTGCCCTCACCCAGCTCGTTCCCGGCAAGCATCAGCCCCGCAAGGTCTTTGACAACAACGCTCTGGGAGAGCTGGCCGTCTCCATCAAGAATCAGGGCGTCATTCAGCCTCTTCTGGTGCGTCTGCTGCCCGGCATGCCGCAGCGCTATGAAATCGTGGCCGGAGAACGCCGCTGGCGCGCCGCGCGTATGGCGGGACTGACCGAAGTGCCCGTCATCGTCACGGAATACACGGACAAGGAAGCCATGACCGTGGCGCTGGTGGAAAATCTCCAGCGCGAAGACCTCAACCCCATGGAAGAGGCAGAAGCGCTTCAGGCTCTGCGTGAAGCCCACAGACTCAGTCAGGAGGAACTGGCCGAGCAGCTCGGCAAAAGCCGCTCCGCCGTGGCCAATTCCCTGCGTCTGCTTCAGCTCTCCCCCGCCATGCAGGACGGTCTGGCCAGAGGCGACATCACCGCCGGACATGCTCGTGCGCTGCTCTCCGTCGGCGATGTCGAAGTACGCGGTCAGCTCTATGCCGCCATTCTGGAATATCACCTTTCCGTGCGCGAGGCCGAAGCCGCGGCCGACACCTGCAAACGCACCGGCGCCCTGCCGGAAAAGCTGCTGCCCAGGGGCGGCGAAGCCCCCCGTCCGGCCCGGACTCCGAAACCGCAGATGATAAAGGACCTTCAGGCCCTTCTGCGGCAGAGCTGCGGCACAAGAGTCACCATCAGCGGCAACGAGCATAAGGGCCGCATCCAGCTTCCCTATTCCAGCCCGGAAGAACTGGCCGTCATTCTGGAACGTCTCGGCCTGCCCAGAGAACAGTAAGCCGCTTCAGCCGACCACACTCAGGGGCAGGCCCGGAACAGAACCGGCGCCTGCCCCTGTCGTCCGGGCTGCTCAGCACTTTCAACGCTGCTCCTGCTCCGTATCTCTTTCCCCGGAAACGACAGCCTCTCCTCCGCAAAAACGGGCTACCGCAGCACACTCCGCCCATGGTCGAATACCGTACACTGCCCGCCATGCTTCAAAGTTGCCCCTTGCATTCTGTAGAACCTGCCCCGCCATGCTGTTCCGGCCCTCCTTCTTTATTCCGTTGGAAACGACCTGTCCCCGGCAACGGGCATAGCGGACCGGATACGGCATTTCCTTTCAGAAACAGCGCCATGACAGAAAAACATGTATCCGCGGTGATGGTTCTCCCAGGACTCTCCCGCCTCTCGTCAGCCGTAACTGTCGAGGAACTGCCGGAGTTGTCCGCAGTCTTCCGGAAACGCGCGGTCATACGGAAACGTGTCTGTCCCCGGCTCCGCGTCTTTCCCACCATCGCCCCCGGGCATAGAAAAGCGCTCCGAAAACGGCAGGCAGAAGCGGAGACAATGCCTGTCCGACATACAGGCCCATGTACCCCATACCGAAAGATTCCGCGAGCAGCCACGACAACAGCACCCGTATGACAAGCGCCTCAATCACGGCATTGAAAAACGCAAACTCCGCATGACCGGCACCGATGGCGAACGAATCAAGTACATACATGGTCACATAGAAAAGGCTGTTGACGGAGCAGCACAAACGAAGATACCGCACACCGATTCCGGCAGCCGAAGAGGAAGGCAGAAAACACGCCATGACGACCTCTGCCGAAGCCTGTACGACAAGAACAAGGAGCGACGTTATCCCCACGTTCAGCCAAAACGCGGCACGCACGATATACCGTACTCTTTTGACGTCGCCGACGGCGAGAGTCTGCGCCGTCATGGCCGTGACGGCCTGCCCTATGCCCCAGCAGGGCATGCCCGCCAGCGTGTTGATTTTCAGCCCTATGCCCGTGGCCGCAACCACGGCAATGCCATAGGCATTCAGCATTCCCGTCACAATGAGAAAGGACAGATTGACCACGGCCATCTGCGCCGAAGCAGGCAGGGCGACGCTCAGCATGGTGGAGACGCTCCGTCGGGACGGAAAAAAGCGAGGGAAGGAACGCTCCGGAAATACGTTTCCCGCCCGTAGAAGCCAAAACGCCGGAATCAGCGCTGCCGCCTGTGCAAGAAGCGTCGCCACCGCCGCCCCTGCCGTACCTTTATGAAGGAAAACCACGATTACGATATCCAGAAGGATATTCGCTGCCGCCGACAGCGTCGTGAGCACCAGAGGAAGCGCGGCATTGCCGAGAGCCCGAAGAACGGCACATACCGTGTGCAGACCGAACACGAACACCGTTCCTGAACAGAGAATCCGCGTATAGGCCAGTGTTTCGGGCAGTATCCTGCCGGGAACACCGAGCAGGGACAGCACAGGTTCGGTCAGTACGCAGCTCACCACGGAGACGAGAGTCGAAAACAGGACGGTAAGCCATATCAGAGTAAATACGGCTTCACTCTGCTCGAAAACCTCACCACGGGCAGCATGTCCGCCGATAAGCACCGCTCCGCCCGTGCCGAACCCCATGCCGAGAGACGCCACGAAAAAGGCCACCATACTGCCGTTACCGACCACGGCAGCCCCCTCTTCCCCCGTGACCCGGCTGACTATCAGCATATCCGCCACGCCGTAACAAAGTTGAAGCACATGCATTCCTATCAGCGGAAGGCTGACGGACAACATCTGACGGACAACAGGGCCTTTTGTCATATCACAGGGAATATTCATATCATCTGCCTGCATAAAAAAAGGGAAGGCGCATAACGCGGCCTTCCATGAAACAAGTTCCGACAAGCGGAAAAAACGGCCGCGGGATAAGGCGCGGCCATGCAGGCAGAGCGACAGACCTGCTCTGCGGGCAGGTCCCTGCTCGATGAAAAAAAATGTTTCGCCCCGGTCAGCGCCTCATCGTAGAGAAGCCGGAGCAGAGATAAGTCCGAGTTTCATCTTCCTTCCTCCCCCTCAGACGGGCAGCCTGCAAAACGTCTCACCGCATCCCGCAGGTTCTTCGCCTCTTTTCCGATGCCACGCAGAAAAAAGAGACACAGGCAGCCGGTCTTTCACGGGGAACCTTACGACTTTTTACGCAAAATGGCCAGAAACAACGCGTCCTGCCCCGGAAAAAGCGGCGCGAACAGGCGCTGTTCCACAAGGCGTCCATCCCGCCCCTGTTCCCGAAGAAACGCCTCAATGCGGCCTTCGTTTTCGTCGCGGTTCAACGCGCAGGTCACATAAAAAAGCGCTCCGCCGGGTTGCAGGTTGCGCCATGCGTGGACAAGGATATCCGCCTGGACGCGCGCGATGTCGGCAATCCTTGCCGGAGAAAGACGCAGACGCAATTCCGCATTTCTGGCCAGCGTGCCCGTTCCACTGCATGGAACATCCAATAATATCAATGGGAAAGATTCTTCTATCCGTTGCGCCTGCGCGCAGCGGAGCTGCGGCCACGGCAGACGGAGACGTAAAAGCGCGGCCTTGAGTTCCTCCAGCCTGAAGGCGGCAGGCTCGCTGGCAAGCTCCACGCGCACGCCCTTTTCCAGAAGCGCCGTCGTCTTGCCGCCGCGGCCGCAGCACGCGTCCCACAACGGCGTGTCGGTCAGCCCAGCCTCCGCCATCCATGAAGCCAGATACTCGGTGACGAGCTGGGAAGAAGCTCCCTGTCTTGTCAGGTCGCCCCGCGCTTCAAAAGAAGCCAGCAGCTCTCCCTCCTCCGCTCTGCCCTTTTCCAGTCCCTGCGCGGAAAAGCCGCCCTGCCCCACAGGAGCGTACCCCCGCTCCAGCCAGTGCCGGACAAGCATCTCTCCCCACGCCTTCTTCAGGTTCGCGCGCCAGCAGGGAGCCGGATGCTTCAACGTATTCGCCGCCATGAAGCAGGCTTCTCTCTCGCCGTACTGCTCTGCCCACATCTTCGTGAGCCACAGCGGAAGCGAGGTCGCCTCCGCCATGCCCGCCGCATCAAGATTTCCGCTCTCCAGCGCAAGCAGAGTCCTGTCCGCCCCGGCACGCAGCGCCTCCGCCTGCCTGTCCACGGAGCGCAGCACGCCGTTGACCAGACCGCCGAGCCCCTGACCGAAGCGACGCCTTGCGAGGTTGACCAGCTCGTTCACCGTGGCGCGGGCCGGAATGCCGTCCATGAACAGAATCTCGTACGTCCCGAGACGAAGCAGCATGCGCACCTGCGCGGACAGCGCCTCCGGCTTTTTCAGAAAGCCCGCAAGCGCGGTGTCGAGCAGCGCATGCCTGCGCAGCACGCCGTACGTCAGCTCGGCGCAGAGCGAGGCGTCCCGCGCTTCCAGTCCGGCAGCCTGCCGGGTCAGCAGCACAGGAAGCGGCGTCGTGTCCTCTGGATGGCGGAAAAGCTGATGGAGCACTTCCAGCGCCCCCTTCCGGGCGCCGGAAACGGACGGATTCTGAGGCGTTTTTTTTATTTTTTCGACCATGGACTCACGATTCCATGTTTTGCGTCTTAAAAAGGATTCTGGCGCGTTTTCCGGTTTTCAGACGCATGTTCGCAGAAAAAACGCACCTCCTTGCCCGTCTTTCACGCCCGTGCATGTGACGCGCCACCCGATACGGAAAGAAAAGCGCCGGAGTCTTTTGCGCTTGAGGAAAAACGTCCGGCTCCCGGTACGCTCTCCTCTGCTTCACCCAAAAGAAGCCATGCTCTCCGCCGATCACGCTTTCCGGAAGTTCTGCGCCTCCGCTTACGCACAGGACGTCCCGCTCCGGCCTCACCCTTCCGTGAAAGCCGACGCGGCCCGTCGGAATATCAGGCAGATTTTCCGCTCAGTCTGCCGTAGGGGGCGCTCAGCCCCTTCAGGCGACCGTTGTAAAAGTCCTGCGCGCTCATGGTGGGCTTACCTGCCGGACGCAGACGGGTAATGCGGTACGCACCCGACCCGCAGGCCACAAGAAGCGCGTCGCCGTCCATGCCGAGAAGCGTGCCGGGCTCGGCATCCGGCGTGGTCTCCACGGGCTGCCCGGGTTCAAGCCGGAGCGAGAGCGGCTCCCGGCCTTCAATGGAAAGCACGGCCTTCGCGCCCGGAGCGGGCGTAAGACCGCGTATGATATTGTGGATGACCCCGGCGTCCATGGTCCAGTCGATATATTCCTCATCGGCCGTGATCTTGGCCGCGTGGGTAACCAGTTCCTCGTTCTGGCGCACGAAGGCCGCCCTGCCCTCGGCAATCATGCCGAGCGCGCCGACCATGAGCTTTGCACCGTGTTCGGCCAGCGTATCGAAGAGACTTCCCGCCGTATCCCCGGGCTCGATGCTCACGGCCTGCTGCAGAAGCATGGGACCGGAATCGAGTCCGGCCTCCATCTTCATGATGGTCACGCCGGAAATGGTGTCGCCGTTCATCACGGCGCGCTGAATGGGCGCGGCGCCGCGATACTGCGGAAGCAGGGAACCGTGCACGTTATACGGTCCCATGACGGGAATATCGAGCACACGCTGCGGCAGAAGCAGACCGTAGGCCGCCACCACCAGCACGTCCGGCCTGAGGGCGGCAAGCGCCTCCACATCGGCGTCGTCCCGGAAGTTGCGCGGCTGATACACGGGCAGTCCCATCTCCAGCGCCAGCTCCTTGGTGGCGGAAGCCTTCAGCTTTCTTCCCCTGCCCGCCGGACGGTCCGGCTGCGTATAGACGGCCACCACCTCGCCGCCTTCCCATGCGGCCACGGCCTTCAGAATGACCGCCGCAAAATCCGGCGTGCCCATGAATACGATGCGCAGTTTCGACATGACAGCTCCATGACACAAACGGAAAACGCCTTTGTGCGCCTTCCTTCGTCCTTCATTAAAAGGTTCATTCCCGTCGCTCCGGTTCCATGTCTTCCCGACGGCAGACGGTCTGCCCACTGTACGGCCTATCCCTGCCCGCGTCCAGACTCCCGTCCTCTCCTCCCGCGCCGCGGCGAAGACCATGAAAAAGCCCGGACGCAGGTCCGGGCTTTTTCTTCCTGTCCATCAAAGGACGGTACGTTCAGGCTATTTTCTGCCCTTCCTCATCTTCTTGTCGTAGAGGGAGCGCTTGAGATAGCTGATGTGGTCGATGAACAGCTTGCCGTCCAGATGGTCGGTTTCGTGCTGCATGCAGGCGCCGTAATAACCTTCGCCTTCGATGTGCACGGGATTGCCGTCAAGGTCGGTAGCATCGAGAGCCACGCGGCGGGGACGCTTCACCTTGGCGCGAAGCTCCGGCACGGAAAGGCAGCCTTCGTTTTCCTCATGCCCTTTGGGGTCAAGCACGGTGACCACGGGATTCACGAACACCCGGAAATCCTGAGGCAGATCGGGGTCGTTCTTTTCCTGCGACACGTCGATGATGACCACGCGCTTCAGCACGCCTATCTGCGGCGCGGCGATGCCCACGCCGCCCACGGTGGTGAGGGTGTCGAGCATATCCTTGGCAAGAGCGCGTATTTCGTCGTTTATCTCGGCAACCGGTTCGCTGACCTTGGCCAGAAGCGGGTCGGGATACTGAAGAACGGGACGAAGCATGATTTACTCCGCGGTAGCGCTGGGAGCGGGAGCCGCCTTTTCACGCAGTCGAATGCCCAGTTCACGCAACTGCTTGTTGTCCACGGGGGACGGAGCTTCGGTCAAAAGGCAGGCGGCCTTCTGGTTCTTGGGGAAGGCGATGACGTCACGGATGGAGGAAGCGCCCGTGAGCAGCATGGCCACGCGGTCCAGACCGAAGGCGATACCGCCGTGGGGCGGGGTACCGTAGTCAAGGGCCTGAATGAAGTAGCCGAACTGCGCCTTGGCGGATTCTTCGGTAAAGCCGAGGCCTTCAAACATGCGGGTCTGGTCGGCGGGATTGTGGATACGGATGGAACCGCCGCCGATTTCATTGCCGTTGAGCACCATATCATAGGCGCGGGCCTTGGCGCGGGCCGGGTCGGAAAGCATGATGTCGTAGCTTTCGTCCTGCGCGGCGGTGAAGGGATGATGGCAGGCCACCCAGCGCTTTTCCTCCTCGCTGTATTCGAAGAGCGGAAAATCAGTCACCCAGAGCAGGTTCCAGGTATTTTCGGGAATGAGGCCGAGCTTGTTTCCGAGCTTCACGCGCAGGCTGCCGAGGGCGTTGTTCACAAGACCGGGTTCTCCGGCCTGGAAGAACACGATGTCGCCCACTTCAAGACCGCAGGCTTCCGTAAGTCCGGCCCTTTCCGCATCGGAAAGGAACTTGGCGATGGGAGACTGCCATTCGTTTTCGTGAATCTTAATCCAGGCGAGGCCCTGAGCGCCGAAGCCCTTCACGAAATCGGTGAGTTCGTCGATTTCCTTGCGGGTCATGGTGGCGCCGCCGGGCACGCGCAGAGCCTTCACCAGCTTCGCGCCGGCAAAGAGCTTGAAAGCGGACCCGTGCACGATGGCCGTCACGTCCTTGAGCTTGAGATCGAAGCGGGTATCGGGCTTGTCGGAGCCGTAATCGCGCATGGCTTCCTCATAGGGCATGCGGGGAAGCGGAAGCGCGATGTCCACGCCGAGGGCCTCCTTGAACACGCGGGCGATGAGCCCTTCTGCCATGCTCATGACCTGATCTTCGTTCACGAAGCTCATTTCAATGTCCACCTGCGTGAACTCGGGCTGACGGTCGGCGCGCAGGTCCTCGTCGCGGAAGCAGCGCGCCACCTGGTAGTAGCGGTCCACGCCGCTCATCATGAGCATCTGCTTGAACTGCTGGGGAGACTGCGGCAGCGCATAGAATTCGCCCGGAGCCATGCGGCTGGGCACGAGGAAGTCGCGCGCGCCCTCGGGGGTGGACTTGGTGAGATAGGGCGTTTCGACTTCAAGGAAGTCGAGTTCGTTCAGATAGTTGCGGCATGCCTTCACAATATTGTGACGCACGCGCAGGTTATGCGCCATGGAAGGACGGCGCAGATCGAGATAGCGGTACTGCAGACGCACGGACTCGGAGCAGTCGGTGCGGTCCTCCACAAGGAAGGGGGGCGTCTTGGCGGTGTTGAGCAGCTTCCAGTCCAGCACAACGACTTCGATTTCGCCGGTGTGCAGGTTGGGGTTGGTCATGCCTTCGGGACGGGGACGGACGCGCCCCTTGATGGCGATGACGTATTCGCTGCGCAGAATATGCGCGTCCCTGTGCGCATCGGGGGCCACCTCGGGGCTGAACACCACCTGCGTAAGCCCGTCACGGTCGCGCAAATCCACGAAGATGAGGCCGCCGTGGTCGCGGCGGTACTGCACCCAGCCCATGAGACATACGGTCTCGCCGTCATTGGCAATGGTCAGGTCGTTGCAGTGATGGCTGCGCTTCCAGTCGCCCAGCGGCTTGATGTAGCGGGCGTGTTCCTTCTGAACGTCAACGACGTTCTTCTCATTTTCTTCGAACTGGCTCATGACCATTCCTTCTTTATTGTTCGGCGTTCAGACCGGCAGCGACGTCGGCGCAGGGCACTTCCCGCTGCTCGCCGGATTCCATGTTCTTGATGATGACGCTGCCGGAGGCGAGTTCGTCCGTGCCCATGATGAGGGTATAGCGCGCGCCGGATTTTCCGGCCTGACGCATGGTGGCCTTCATGCTGCGGCTCTCATAGCCCATGGTGCCGGAAAAACCTTCCCGGCGCAGGCTCTGCGCGAGAGCAAAGGCCGCGTCACGGCAGGAGTCGTCAAGCACGGCCATGTAAAAATCGGGACGAATTTCGGGCAGTTCGCGGCCTTCCAGCAGCAGGGCCAGACGCTCCATGCCGCAGGCGAAGCCTATGCCGGGCACGGCAGGCCCGCCGAGCTGCTCCACAAGACCGTCATAGCGGCCGCCGCCGGCCACGGATCCCTGGGAGCCGATTTCATTGGAAACCACTTCCCATGTGGTGCGGGTGTAGTAGTCGAGTCCGCGCACCAGGCGATGATTGATCTGGTAGGGAATCTTTTCCGCATCAAGATGACGCAGTACGGCGTCGAAATGCGCGCGGCAGTCGGGGCACTCGTTCTCCAGTATCACGGGAGCGTCCGCGGTCAGTTCCTTGCACGCAGGCACCTTGCAGTCCAGAACGCGCAGAGGATTGGTCTCCATGCGGCGGCGACAGTCCTCGCAAAGCTGCGACTGGTCGAGGGAAGCGAGCCAGTCATGGAGATTCTTGCGATAGACGGGACGGCAGGAGGAGCACCCCAGGGAATTTATCTGAAGCGTCAGGTTCTTCAGTCCGAGTTTGCCGAGAAACTCCATCATCATGCAGATGATTTCCGCATCAGCCTCAGGTTCCCGCGGTCCGAGACATTCGCAGTTTATCTGATGGAACTGGCGCATGCGGCCCTTCTGGGGACGTTCATGCCGGAACATGGGGCCGATGGTGAAAAACCTGCTCACGGCTTCGCGGGCATGGACGCCGCTTTCAATGTAGGCGCGCATGACGCCGGCCGTGGCTTCGGGACGCAGAGACATGGAACGGCCCTTGCTGTCGGGAATGCAGTACATTTCCTTCTGTACCACGTCGGTTTCCGTGCCGATGCCGCGGCAGAAAAGGTCGGTGTACTCCATGAGGGGGGTACGAAGCTCGCCGAAACCGTAGCGCGGAAAGACCTCGCGCGCGGTGGCTTCCATCATCTCAAAAAGGCGGCTCTGCGCCGGAAACTGGTCGGCAAAGCCCTTGATAGCCTGAATCTGTGCCATGAACGGACTCCAGCAAATAGAAATAACGCATGAGGATAGGGCCTTTTCTCCTCATTGTCAAAACATTAGCGGCAGAGGTGGCAGACGCGTCACGGCCTTCCGGGAAAATTCGCAATAAGGTATTCCCAGAACAGCTCTTCGGCTGACGAGAGGCGCGGTATCCGCACGGCATGTATGGGCGGATTTTTCTCTATGCCGGTAAGGGGAATGTCCTTTTCCACCAGCGCACCCTTCCGCACAAGGCGGGCACAGCGCACCGTGAGTTCCGGCAGTATGACCACTGCCTCGTTGCGGACCGCGAGGGAAAGCACGTCCTCCATGTCCGCAAGGCGGTATTCCCCTGCAAAATAAGGAGCATAGCGACCGGAAATATGATTCAGCCCGCCGGAGTAGTAGGCAATATACTCGCTTTTCAGATCCTCCGGCTCAAGCGTGCTCTTGCCTGCAAGGCGATGTCCGGAGCCGAGAAAGATTTTTCTCCTGACCGTCCCCAGAAGTACGGTTTCACAGCCGAAATGGCGTACGCGTTCCAGTACTCTGGCTTCCTTCCCGTCCAGCACTACGGACATTCTGCTGCCGTTCCGGAACTCTTCCGCAGCGTCTCCGATGTGGACGGGACGCAGTCTGACATGAATATTCGGATGCAGCGTTCTGAAAGGCGCAACGATGTTCTCATTCAGATACTGGACCAGAGAGCTCTGGGAATCGACAACGATATCGACAGGCCCCGCCGCGCTTCCGGCGCGCATATCCTCTATAATTGCCATGACCTGCTTTGCCTGCTCGAGCACCTGCACGCCTTCCGCGGTGAGCGTCACTCCGGCCCGGCCTTTGAGAAAAAGCTCGCGCCCCACCTCCTGCTCCAGCTTTCTGAGCGCCGTCGAAACCGCCGGACGGGTGACCCTGTGCCGTTCCGCCGCCGCGCTGATGGAACCCACATTTGCAGTTGTGATAAAATACTCAAGCCATTCCAAACGCATAGCACATTCCTTTCGAAGTTTCTCTTACTACGGATGGCGGATTCGGGCAACCGAAGTTTGCTCTTTTTTTCCCGTAAACAAAATCATCCAGATGGCCATCGAAAATTAATATTTCACTTTTTCCTTTCTCTTTCGCATAAAATAATTCTGGATATCAACTGTATATCCATGCAACAAGGGGCTTCGTACATCCCGTTCGTTTTGTGATTTTCCGTCTTTATCCAAAAAACTCAAGATAGATTCAAAAAGCAGAAAAACAGCGGTCATGTGCCGCTGCGAACAAAAACAACGCATAGAAACATCTGCTGTCCCGTCTGAGAACGTCGCCGCGGAATGTTCCCGGGCAGGACACCTAACCTTCAACTCCAGGGGAGGCCGGGCATGCTGAAACAACTGAGCAAGAACAGCCCATGGTATTACCTTCACACGCTCATCGCACTGCTTATTATCGTCTGCTTTTTTCAGTTCGTTCCTGCGGTTGCACCGCTGACGCCCGTGGGCATCAGGGTTCTGGGCATCTTCATCGCCGTGCTGTACGGCTGGGTATTCTGCGACGTGGTCTGGCCCAGCCTCATGGGCCTCATCATGCTCGGCATGTGCGGCTATGACAGCATAACCAAGGTGTTCGCCAGCGCCATGGGCAACAGCACCGTCATCATGCTGGTGCTGTTCTGCGCCGTGACGGCCATCCTGAGCTCCGCCGGCATCGCGGAATACATCTCCGCAAAAATGGTCGGCCTGAAAATAGTACGCGGGCGTCCTTACATGCTGACGTTCATGCTCATGCTGGTCATGGTGGCCTTCAACCTGCTGGTAAGCGCCACCGCCGCCATCATGATGTTCTATCCGCTGGTCAAGGAAGTGAGCAAGCAGTTCGGTTTCAAGGCCGGCGACAAGTGGCCCATATTCGTCATTCTTTCCGGCTCTTACATCGGCTGCCGCGCCTATCAGCTTCTGCCCTTCAAGTCCGGCCCCGCCGTGGTGTACGGCTCCTACACCCAGTTCTTCGGCGTCAACGACATCAACTACGCCGCCCACATGGCCTGCGCCTTCGTCATCCTGGCCGCCAGCATAGGCATCGTCATGTTCCTGTGCCGCTTTGTGTTCAAGCCCGACGTCACCCCCATCCTCAACGGTTCCGCATCCCTTTCCGGCGCGGACGTCGAACTGACCGGTCATCAGAAGTATGTGCTCTTCTCCTTCCTCGTTCTGCTCGTGCTGCTGCTCTGGCCCAACGTGGCTCCCAAGGACTGGTTCATCACGCAGTTCTTGAATAAGATGACCACCAACGGTATCCTCATGGCCTACATCGGCGTGTATGTCTTCATCCACTTCCGCGACGGCATCGGCTTCAAGGATATCCTCTGCAGGGAAATGTCCTGGCCCGCCCTGTATGTGACCATGACCTCCCTGACCATGGCCGCCGTCTTCCAGTCCGACGCCACCGGCATCATGACCTGGATCAAGGAAGGCATGGAACCCTTCATGGCCGGCAAGAGCGCCCTCGTGTTCGTGGCCATCATCACCTTCCTGTGCATGATCGTCACCAACGTGGCCAACAACCTCGCATGCCTCGCCATGTTCTCGCCGCTGGCCTGCACCATCGGTCTGACCCTCGGCGGCGACGTCCAGATGCCCGCCATTCTCTTCAGCATCCTCATGATCGGCTCCCTCGGCATCATCACGCCTCCCGCTTCCACGCTCACCGCATACCTGTACGGTGAAAAGGAATGGCTGCCGGGCAACTGTGTTATGACCTACGGTATTCTGTACAGTCTCATCAACTGGGTGGTCGTCATGGTCCTCGGTTACGGCCTCGGCTCCATCCTGTTCTAACCTTGCAGCTGACCTTCCGGACGGCAGGCATGACACTCATGCCCGTCCGTCCGAAGCTTCCGCTCCCGCCGCAACCGCGCGGCTCTTTCGAAGGCGAAACCTTTCTTCAAAGGTTTCCACGGCATTTCAGGGCAACGATTGAAAATAGCCACCCCCTTAAAACGAAGGATTCCCACCATGATACCCGAATACGCAAAAAAATATCCCAAAATGTTCGAGCCGCTGACCATCCGTCGCGGAAGAAACGAATTCGTATTCAACAACCGCGTCATGATGTCCCCCGTGGGCATCTGCGCCACGGGCGGCGGCGCGGACAACGGCCGTATCAACATCTTCGGCGTGGACTACTGGACCGGCATCATCCGCGGCGGATTCTCCTCCGTGTGTCTGCCCATGGAAATCCCCTCCAACGGCAGCCATGAAGGCGTGTTCGACCTGAACCCCTCAAAGTGCAACTACATGAACATGCACCTGCTGCAGCGCTCCGTTCACGCCTACAACGGCAAGACCTTCGCCGAGCTCATCCACGGCGGCCGCTGCATGACCCGTCCCGACATTCCGCTTATCGGCGCGAGCGACTCCGAATACCAGGGCCGTCATGTGAAGGGCATGGATGCCAAGGACATGCAGGACATCATCGACATGTGCGTGGAATTCGCCCATCAGGCCAGACGCGCGGGCTTTGACGGCATCATGATTCACTTCGCCCACGGCTGGCTGTTCCATGACTTCCTCTCCCCGCTCACCAACAAGCGTACCGACGAGTTCGGCGGAAGCGTGGAAAACCGCTGCCGCTTCCCGCTCATGGTGCTCAAGGCCGTGCGCGAAGTCATCGGCGACGACCTTCTCATCGAACTGCGCCTGACCGGCAACGATGAAATGGAAGGCGGCATCGAACCCGAAGACGCGGCTCAGCAGGTCCTCATCTTCCAGGACTATGTGGACATGATTCACATAAGCTGCGGCACCCGTATCGACGTGACCAGCCGTCCGCGCATGACGCCCACGAGCTTCTTCCCCACCGAGCACAACGCCTATGCGAGCGCCATCGTGAAGAACACTCCCGGCGTGCGTATTCCCATCGGCACCGTCGGCGCCATCGGCGACCCGGTCCGTACCGAAAAGCTGCTTGAAGAGGGCAAGGCCGACTATGTGCTCATCGCCCGTGCGGCCATCGCCGACAACGAATGGGTGAAGAAAATCAAGGAAGGCAGAGAAGAGGACATCCGCCCCTGCCTGCGCTGCAACATGTGCCTCGACCACGGCCGCAGAAAGTCCAAGATCAAGGGCAAGGAACTGGTCATGGCCTCCGAGGTGAGCTTCGACCGCCGCTGCGCCGTGAACCCGCTCTCCATGCAGGGCGCCACGAAGAAGATGTTCCCCGCTCCCACGCGCAAAAAGAAGGTCGTGGTGGTCGGCGGCGGCGTGGCCGGCATGAACGCGGCCCTGAGCGCCGCCGAACGCGGACACGAAGTCACCCTTTATGAAAAGGCCGACAGACTCGGCGGTCAGGCCCTGCTTTCCGACGGCATGTGGTTCAAGAAGGAAATGAAGGCCTACCACGAATGGCTGGAACGCCAGGTGCGCAAGAACGGCAACATCTTCGTGGTGCTCAACACCGAAGCCACGCCTGAAATGGTGTCCGACATCAACCCTGACGCCACCATCGTGGCCGTGGGCGCAAAGCAGATCGTGCCTCCCATCCCCGGCATCGAAAAGGCCACCATGGCCTTCGACGTGTTCGGCAACGAGGACAAGGTGGGCAAGAAGGTCGTCATCATCGGCGGCGGCGACATCGGCTGCGAACTCTCCATCCATCTGGCCGAAAAGGGTCATGAC
>CASFUJ010000002.1 GCA_949297645.1 uncultured Desulfovibrionaceae bacterium | reverse complement strand
ACCTTACAGACGACCTGCGGCGGGGCAAGATGCGGCAGTATTCGGCCTTTGCGGTGGACACGGCGGCATTTCCTCGCCCCGACACCGCGCTCTTCTATAAAGACGAATATGCCATTGCTTACCGGCGCTTTTTCTATCGCCGCATTGTTGCGGCGCGAATGGACAGCGCGGCGGTGTATTGCATAGTGGAGTATGCGCCTGGCGGAGTCTACGACCCTTCGCCGCAGAACAAGGGCTACACCTTCGTGGCCATCGACCGCCAGAGCGGTCTGGCCACGGAGCAACGGCTGCCGCACATCGGCGGGTGGCGCACGCTTGGCTTCGGCCTGCGCACCAACGCCGGGCGAGTGACGCCGTTTGGCTTCTACCGCCGCGCTGATGGCGGCTATGTGGTGAGGGAATGGACAGGCGGTTAAGTGTCGGCTTCGGAGCGTTTTTTACTTTTATTTAAACTCGGCGTAACGCTTTTGTAACACGTTTTGCCGATATTTGCAGGCAGAAATGCCACACGATGGCGCGGCTGCATCCCCGATGGCGGGATGCGGCCGCGCCGTTCGGGCGGAAAGAATGGAAATGAAAACGTACCGAAGGATGAAGAGAGCATTGGCCCTTGCGGGCTTGGCGGTGTGCCTTGACGCAGCCGCACAGTTTAAGCCGGAGATTCACGGAACGATTCGCGGCAAGTACGAGTACCAGACGGAGGAGGGCCAAGGCCGCTTCCAGGTGCGCAACGCGCGGTTCAGCATCACGGGCAAGGTGGTGGAGGCCGTGGCGTACAAGGCGGAGATAGACCTCTCCGACGAGGGCAACATAAAGATGCTCGATGCCTATACGCGCATAAGCCCGTGGAGCACGCTCGACTTCACGATAGGCCAGATGCGCGTACCGTTCACCATCGACGCGCACCGCTCGCCCCACCAGCAGTACTTCGCCAACCGCTCGTTCATAGCCAAGCAGGTGGGCAACGTGCGCGACGTGGGCGCCACGCTTGGCTACACGTTCAACGTGGGCTTCCCGCTGAAACTGGAGGCGGGCGTGTTCAACGGCTCCGGCCTGACGGAGCAGATGAAGATAGCGGGAGAGCTGTTCCGTATGTTCCGGCCGCGGCAGTGCTCCCTGTGCGCCGGTTTTGTATTCCACGGCGACAAGCTCGCGGCCGTCGTCCACCAGCAGGTCCACGCGGTACTGCCGTCCTTCTTCGTCGAGCAGCGCGTGTTCCGGCGTGCCGAAGGCCAGCCAGTGCGGGGTTTCCGGCTGAAGGGCGTACCAGCAGAGGATGTCTTCCACATCCTTCTGCGTACGTTCCCTGTCCGGCACGGGCAGCGGGAAGGTGGCGAGGCCGCGCGCGGCGGCAAGGGCGGCGTCGCGCCTTGCCGAGGCTTCCCCCACGCCGGAGATGTGCAGGCTCTCGAGGCAGTGATGAATGAGTGTGCCGCGTCTTTTGGGCGTGAACGTCCAGTCTTCCAGCGGACTGCGGAAGATGCGCAGGCGCGGCAGCCAGTCCATGGGCCGCCAGGCCTCTTCTTCCGCGTCCGTGTCCGGCGTCTTTGCCGCAGGCCGGGGAGCGGGGGCGGAGGGCGTCTTTGCCGGGGCGCTTTCTGCGGGCGCGGGCCGGGGCGTCTTTGGCGCGCTCTCTTCGCCCCAGAACCGTTCCTCGCCCTGTTCCCGCAGGCTGTCCTCCAGAGGAGAGATGAGCTTTTCGAGCATGAGGGCGAAATCCCCTTCGGCAGGGTCGGGCAGAAAGCAGTGCAGTTCGGAAACGGCGCGCGTCATGGCCACATAGATGAGATGCAGGTCTTCGCGGGCCGTATCCATGCGGTCTTCAAGCCACGGCCTGCCCATGTCCCTGCACAGAGGCGCGAGAAGTCCCGTACCGCGGCTGTTCCAGAACACGGCCTTGTCGTCCGTGACCCGGCCGGGAACGAAGTTCAGCCAGGGCAGGATGACGGCCTCGAATTCCAGTCCCTTGGCCTTGTGTATGGTCATGATGCTCACGGCGTCCATGCTTTCGGGCAGAGGGGCCTTTTCCTGACTGCCGCTTTTGTCCCAGAAATCGAGAAAACCGGAGAGGTCGGAAACGCCCTGTTCCTCGGCGCAGAAGAGCACTTCCAGAAAACGCCGCACAAAGCCTTCCGCGTCGGGGCGGCGCTCCATGACCTTCCAGCGTTTCAGCACCTCCATGACGGCGTCGTAGGGAGTGAGCAGGCCCGCGTTGTCGTGCAGAGGCGCGAAGACGCTCTGCCAGATATCGGGAAAATCCAGGGCGAACTGCCGGGCCATGCTTCTTCTGCGGGAGCGGCGGGAGGCCCAGTCGTGAAGTTCGCGGCGTCCTGCGGGCAGGGGCGGCAGAAGCGCTTCGGAGAGCAGGGTGGACCAGAAGGCGATGTCGTCGTCAGGTTCGTTCAGAAAACGCAGCAGACTGACGAGTCCGGCGATGACGGGCTGTTCGGAGAGCAGCAGACTGGCCTGCGTGACCACGGGTATGTGTCGGGCCATGAGCCAGGCCGAGGCTTTGGCGGACTGGTCGTTGTTGCGCGTAAGAATGCAGATGTCTCCCCAGGAACGGGAGCGTCCCAGCTCTTCCACAAGATCGGGCAGGCCGGTGGAAAGCTGTTCGTCCGTGCGTCCCTTTTCCAGTCGGATGAGATGCACGAGGCCCCCGGGAGCGCATTTTTCCGCGCTTTGAGACGCGCGGGAAAAGGCTTCGCAGAGGCGCTCCGTCTGTTTTTCCAGAAGTTCCTCATCGTTTCCTGCCAGAGGGGAAAGCAGATAGGCGGCCGTGTCTTTGTCGCCGAGAGGAGAGAACAGGGCGTTGTTCCAGGCAACGATGTGCCGTCTGCTGCGCCAGTTGAAGGGCAGCGTTTCCAGCGTGGGACTCTTCACCAGCGAAAGAAGCGGCGAGCCCTGACGGACGAGGTCGTCGAACAGGGAGGCGTCTCCCCCGCGCCAGCCGTAAATGGCCTGCTTCACGTCTCCCACGATGGTGAGGGAGCCGTTTTTTGAAAGCGCCTCCTCAGCCAGAGGCTGAAGCGCGAACCACTGGTCGCGGCTCGTGTCCTGAAATTCGTCGATGAGCATGTGCGTGATGCGCGCGCCGAGGCGGCAGAACAGCTCGTTGACCCCCTCGCTGTCGTCCGCGGCGCGTATGGCGAGGCCGGGCACCTGCGAGGCGGCGATGATGCCGCTTTTGCGCTCGAACTCCTCCACCCCCGCATACACGGCCTGCGCCAGCTCGGCAAACGGCATGAGTTTGCGCGCTCCGAGAAGCACGCCGATTTCCCGTATGCCGTCCTTCAGACTGTCGTAGAGGGCGTGCAGGGAGAGGCTGGCGTTGCCTTTGGAGACCTTGAGCAGGCACTCGTCGAAGCTTTCCTTGCGAAGCATGGCCGAGTCGCGCTTCAGCTTATCCGCCCTTCCTCCGCACTCTATGCAGGAGGTGAGGGCATTGAGAAAGTTTTTGGCAGCTTTCAGCTCTTCCTGTTCCAGGCGGGCGCGTATTTCACGGGCGTCGTTTCGGATGTCGCGCATCACGGCCTGAAAATGCTCTTCCGCCTGTTCCGGTGAGGCGAGGTCGCGCGCGCTCCAGCCGTCCGCGCCGAGCATGAGGGAGACCATGGTCATCACGCGCTCGCGTATGCGCTCTCCTGCCAGAAAGCCGCGCGACCGTTCCGAGTGCAGCATCTGACGGCATGCGCGGCGGAAAAGAAGGCCCAGCTCTTCGTCTTCGCGGGCCTTTTCGGCCATCTCGTCAAAGATGGGGCCGGTGATGTCGCTGTCGGCAAAGCGGGGTTCAAAGTCGGGCGACAGGTCGAAATCGAGGGCGGAAAGACGCACCATGAGGTGCAGCAGGCTGTCGATGGTGCGGATGTTCAGCGAGCCGTAGCTCCGGATGAGCATGTCCACGGCTTCGCGCGCCTTTGCCGGTTTCCAGAACGGTTCCTTTGCAGCGCTCGCGGCAGAGGCGAGGGCCAGCGTCTTCAGTCGCGTGAGCAGTCGCTCGCGCATTTCCGTGGCCGCCTTGTTGGTGAAGGTGATGGCCAGTATTTCCTGCCAGCCGTAGGCGTCTTCCGCAAAGAGGGCGCAGCCTGAGGGCGGGCGGCTCCACGATGCGCCGGAAGAACCGGCCAGAAGGTCGAGGAAGCGGCTTGTCAGCGTATAGGTCTTGCCGGAGCCGGCCGAGGCTTTTATCTGTCGAAATTCGCTCATGCGGAAAACGGGGTTGAAAGGAAGGGGCGCTTTTCCATCATCGGTCATTTGACGCATCTTCGCAAGATGCACGGGCGTCTGCCGGGAACGGAAGAAGGCCGCGGACAGAACTGCCGCAGCCTTCGGAGGACGGCACTCGAGGCGAAAACGCCACTGCCGTCCGACTGATGAACGTTAGTTCAGGACCGATCAGAATGTCACGCGCAGGCCCAGCATGAACTGATGGGTGTAGTTTTCTTTGGAATCCAGTCTTACGCCGTATTTTTCGGCATCGCCGTCTCCCATCATGAGAAAGCGCCAGCCGAAGTCGGCCGAAATGTTTTCGGTGAAGGCATAGGAGCAGCCGAGCCCCAGCTGTCCGGTAAAGACGGTGTCGGTGTGCTTTTCGGATTCCGAGAAGCCCATGGCGCTGACCTCGCCTTCCGTTTTCAGGAAGGCCATGCCGATGCCGGCGCCGAGGTACGGGGTGAACCCGTTCCATTCCGTGATGTCCCAGTACACGTTGGCAAGCAGGGTCTGAAAGCCCATCGTTCCCTTGAATGCTGTGCCGCCGCCCATATCCACGGTTTTGGAAACGTCGCCGTAGGCGCCGTATTCGAGTTCCGCACGTACCGGCACCTGGAAGCGGGGGGCGAAATCGTAGCCGACGGCAAGAGCACCGCCTGCACGGGCGCCGGTCTTGCTGTCGGAGCCGAGGTCCTGACCTTCAAAGGAAAGGTTGCCTTCGGTGTGCTGCACGTTCAGCGCGAATTTGGGAGCCACATAGACGCCGGTCTCGGCAGCTACGGCTCCGGCGGGAAGGAGAAGGCTGGCGGCCAGAACCAGAGTTTTCAAGGTGTTGAGCATAGTACCCTCCGTTGATGAAATATCGTGATGTGTGGATGGGAATATATTACCATACCATGTCAAGGCAAATTCGTTACTGTGCAGATATGGAAAAGTATCCCTACCTGAACGAAGCGGTTGCCGCTGTTCTTGCACGACGAAGGGCCGAACTTGCCATGAGCAAGAAAAAACTGTCTGAACAGGCATTTATCGAGCGGGCATACATTACGGGACTCGAGGCCGGGAAATGGAATGTAACGCTGAACGTGCTTTTTTATCTGAGTGATGCTCTCGGCATGAAACCCGACGATTTCGTGCATGAGGTCATGGTCGAGCGGGAAAGACTCGAGGGCGGAACGTCATAGAAAAAGCCTCCGAACCCTGAAGGATACGGAGGCTTTTCCTGCATCATGTTTTTATGCCGGTCAGGCGAGACGCTGGCCTGTGGTGGCGATGACCGAGCGCCAGTAGTTGGACTTGATGTCTATCTGACGGCGACGGCGCGTGACGAGCTGCAGAGGCAGGTGCACGAAGCGGTCGAGCAGGCGGGCGACGACCATGTTGGTCTTGCCGGCCATGGCTGCATGCACGGCGTTTCTGCCGAGCAGTCCGCAATAGACGCGGTCGTTGGTGTTGGCGGGCACGGAACGAACGATGTAGCTGGGGTCGATGTACTTGACCGTGACGTCCATGTCCTTGGTGGAGAAGTAGTTCTTGATGGCCTTCTGCAGGAAGATGCCGATATCGCCGAGAACGCGGTTGCCGGACGCGTCGGTCTTGCCGCTCGCGGTAAGCAGGTCCTGTCCCGCGCCTTCGGCCGCCACGATGACGGCATGGGAGCGGTTGCGCAGGCGCTCTTCCAGGGCGGGCAGAAGACCGCCTTCACCTTCGAGCTTGAAGGGGACTTCAGGCACCAGAACGAAATTGACGATGTTCAGAGAAAGGGTAGCCTGAGCGGCGATGAAGCCGGATTCGCGTCCCATGAGCTTGACGAGACCTACGCCGTAGGGCGCGCCGATGGCTTCGGTGTGCGCACAGCGGAGCGAAGAGGTAGCCACGTCCACGGCGGTATCGAAGCCGAAGGACTTGGGCACGAAGTTGATGTCGTTGTCGATGGTCTTGGGGATACCGATGACGGACGTGTGCAGATTGCGGCGGAAAATTTCTTCCTGAATGGCGGCAGCGGCCTTCATGGTTCCGTCACCGCCTATGATGTACAGGATGTTGACGTTCATGCGTTCAAGCGCATCCACGATTTCTTCCGCGCTCTGAGGACCGCGGGAGGAACCGAGGATGGTGCCGCCGAACGTGTGGATTTCCGACACGTTGCGGGGCGTAAGCTCCATGATGTCGTGGTGATACTTGGGAATGAAGCCTTCAAGTCCGTAGCGGATGCCGAGGATGGAGCGCACGCCGTAGCCGTAGTAGGATTCCAGCACGACGGCGCGGATGACGTCGTTCAGACCGGGGCACAGTCCGCCGCAGGTGACGATGGCCGTCTTGGTCTTGCCGGGATCGTAATAAACATGCTGGCGGGGACCGGCCTGTTCAATGTAGATGGGGGTATCTTCAAGGCCCTTGACGTCTTCCCCGCCGTGTTCGGCGTCGAGGTAGAAGGGGATGGGAGTGTCGTCAACATAGGGGCCAATGGCTGGATTGTCTATTTTGGCCTTGCCCACCGTCATGATATGCGTATCTATTTCATGGGTCATTTGGAGCCTCCAAAATCATAGAGCGGAAAAGATACTTTTTTTGTGTCCGCTTGTCACGCAAAAAATTCCGGTGGAGGCAGATGAAAACCCCCGGTCGCCTGCATGGCTTCCGGGGGCCTGTTCTTTCCATGCCGGTACGCGCCGGAGAGCGCGTTACGCGTTGTCGCCGAGAGCGTCAACCACGGTTTCACGGTTGATCTGACTGCGGCGCTCGCTGGCCTTGCGCAGCTGCTGGCCGATGCGGTCGTTGCACAGGTCGATGGCGGCGTACATGTCGTCGTTCTTTTCGCTGGCGGCGAAGTTCAGATTCTGCCCGCTGAGCAGAAGGTCGGCTCTGGGACGATTGCTTTCCATGGAAAGCGTGACCAGAAGCTTCGCATTTTCATCATCGACCATGCGCTCTATCTTCTGGAAACGCTTGAGAGCGTAGTTCTTCAGGGGGTCGGAAGGGGTGAGATTACGGAAAACAACTTCGATCTGCATAAGCAATTCCTTCCCCGGCCAGGCCGGGAGCGGGGCGGACCCGCGTTCATGGGACGCAAAGACATCAGACCATACGGTCTTCTGTTCTTAGAAAGAACCTAGCATAGAAGATGATGAAGGTCCAGTATTACATCTGTTGTAAATGACGTACTTTTTCAGGGCTCTCAGTTCTTCTTTTTTGCAAGGAATTTGCTTTCCTCTCCGCGCATGAGACGGCCTATGTTGGCGCGGTGCGCCCAGACTATCATGGCAAAGAGTACTATGGCGAGCGGCTCAAGGTCGAAACGGCCGAACAGCGCGTAGAACACTATGAGAGAGCCGGACATGACCATGGAGCCCAGAGAGACGTAACGCGTAAACGCGATGACGGCGACGCAGCAGAGCACGGCGCACAGAAGGGGCCAGAAGGCCAGGGGAATGAGCGCGCCGATGGTGGTGGCCACGCCCTTGCCTCCGCGGAAACCGAGGAACGGCGATTTGACATGCCCCGTAACCGCGGCGAAGGCCACGGCGCTCTGCATGTAGGGGGAGGGTAGAAACTGCACCGCCAGAAGCACGGGCAGAAGGCCCTTCATGATGTCGCAAAACAGCGTCAATATGCCCCAGGGCAGGCCGCAGAGCCGTGCCACGTTGGTGGAGCCGATGTTGCCGCTTCCGGCCTTGCGCGGGTCTATGCCCTTGAAGGTTCTGGCGATGACCAGTCCGAAGGGAATGGAACCGAGAAAGAAGGCCAGGGCGAGGCAGAGGATGAGGGCAAGGTAAGTCATGAGCGCGTATCCGTGTTGAGGTTGTCGCCGGGGTGCGGAAAAAGAGCGCCCGGCGCGGGGAAGGTCACGCCGGGCACAGGGTTACTTGGTTTCGGAAGAGGCCGGAGCGGCCGTTTCTGCCGACATGTCGGCCGGGGCGGGCGCTTCATCAGCCTTTTCGGGTGCGGCCGGAGCCGTTGCGGCTGCTTCGGGAGCGGTCACGGGCGCTGCCGTCTCCGCAGAGGGAGAGGCTTCGGCGGCAACCTTCACCTCGGCATTCTGACCGGCGGCCGCAGGGGCGGCTTCCGTCCCGGGCGCGCTCTTCAGAGCGTCGGCGCTGCCTATGGCTGCCACGACATAGGGCTTGTGCACCATCCAGGCCCTGATGAGCACTTCCGCGTCGGCAGGCTTGGCGTTCCAGGCTTCCCAGTCGGCGGCGGGCATGGCCATGACGGCGGCGGGATGGTCCTTCAGCCAGGCGTCTCTGTCGGCGGCGGTGGCAAGGTCCGGCACGGACAGACGCCTGCCGTTCTGAGGAAGAATGTCGTTGAGGTGCCAGGCATAGGCGCCGGGATAGACGTTGAACGCCGCCGGAGCGTAGCCTTCCTTCACCTTTTCGGCCATGGCAGCAGCCTGAGCGCGCGGGCTGAGGAGTTTGTCCATGGAGGGAGCCACGAAGGCCTGATAGGGCACGAGCATGGCAATCATGCCGACGGCCGTCACCAGGAGCGCTCCGCCAGGCAGGGCGCGGCGGGTGAAGAAGAGCAGCAGCACGGCGAAGAGCACGAGGATGCCGCCCATGTACATGGTGCCTTCAAGCGTTTCCAGCCATGGCTGCACCATGGCAGGAACCGCGGGCAGGAAGGGGTCCGCATACGGACGGATGAGAGGAAACACGTCGATGAGCACGAGGGCGAGGCCGGTCACGGCCAGCACGATGGAGACGAGGCTGAAGAAGAGGCGGCTGCGTCCGGGAGAGAGCCTCAGTACGGAGCGGCCCGTAAGTACGGCGAGGGGAGCGAGAAGCGGCAGAGCATAGACGGCCATCTTGGCCTGTACGCAGGAGAGCATGGCCACGCCGGAAACCAGCCATATCCACAGCCAGCTTGAGCCGCCGTTGGTCTTGCGGGTTTTCCAGACCTTCGGAACGCCGCGCAGAACGGCGAACCAGTTGACGATGAGGATGAGGAAGGTCCAGGGCAGCCAGATGAGGGGCAGCGCCGCAAGGTAGTACCACCAGACCTGTGCATGATGTCCGCCCTGAAGCACACGGCCCGCAAGCTGGGTTTCGAGCATCTCGCGCAGGTAGTCCTGATGGCCTTCGAGATAGAGCATTCCGAGCCATGCGGCGATCATGAGCAGCATGAGAAGGAATCCGGGCAGACCGTCGCGTCCGTTCAGACGGCCGGGGGTGCCGCGCCAGAACAGGAAGAGTATGCTCGCGACCACGGCGAAGGCGATGCCGAGGGGGCTCTTGATGAGCGTAGCCACGCCCATGAGCAGGAAGCCGATGGTGAGCCAGAACGGCGCGAAGGACTTTATCCAGCCGCGGTACAGGCATGTCATGCCCAGCGTGACGACGGCGGCGAACAGAAGGTCCATGCGGGGATAGCATGCCGCGCCGCTGATATAGACGCAGCACAGCGCCACCAGACCGGCGGCGAAGGCCTCGCGGCGGTCATGGCCGGTGCCGCGTGCGAGCAGCCAGATGGAGCCGATGAAAAGCGCGTGGGACACGGCCACGGCGAGGAAGAACACCATGGGCATGGTCACGCCGGGAATTCTCATCAGCGCTTCCATGAACCAGAAATACAGCGGCGGCTTGTCGGGATAGGGCAGACCGTTCATGGTAAGCATGAGCCAGTCGCCGTTTCTGAGGTTCATGAAGGCGTCGGCCAGACGAACCTCGTCGGAGAACCACAAGTCGCGTACCTGCCAGACTTCGAAGAAGGTCATGGCGGCGGCGAGAACAAGCAGCAGAGGGAAGCCGATGCAGGAAAGACCGTTGAAGAGCTTCGCGGCAAAACCGGCAGGCGCGGGTGCGGGGGCGTCCTCCTGTCCTTCGTCGTCCTTCTCCGGCTGATCAAGAACAAGAGGAACGTCCTTTTCCTCTTCCGCGTCGGGGGCCGTCTCCTCTTCGGGGAGCGTCGCTTCTTCCGTCTGCGACTCGGGGGCGTTTTCCTCGTCGGAAGACTGCGCCTCTTCCGCCGGAGCTTCGGAAGCGTCCTGCTTTTCCGACGCCTCATCGGTGGGGGCCGCTTCGGCCTGCGGTGCTTCGGGCTTTTCTTCCGGCAATGCGGCCGCCGTCGCGTCTTCTTCGGCGGAAGGCGTCTTTTCTTCTTCGGAGAAAAGGGAAGCTTCCGTCGTTTCGGAGACGACGCTCTGTTCGGGTGTCTCCTGAGGCGCCGGTGTCGGCGTTTCCTCTTCCGTCGGCGAGGAGACGGAAGGCGTCTCTTCCGGCTGTCCGGCGGGGGCGACGAGGTCGTCTGCGGAATGCTGTCTGATATCCTGTTCCGTGCGTTCTATCTTTTCGTCCATGGTGGGGCTCCGCTGGGGTTCGTGAAAAGGTGTCCGGTCGGTCCGGCAAGTGTGGGAAGTATCCCAAAATATCCTGAATGGCGCAAGTCCTGCGCCGTATTCCGGACGATTTTTCATGGGTGTCTGGTTTTCCTTCTCCTGCGAGACCGCCGTTTCTGTCCGCATGAAGGGCAAAGGCGTCTTTGCTTCGGACGGGAGGAAGGGCGTCCGCAGACGGGAGGAGGAAAGCATTCCATGGCTTTTTGTATCTGCCCGGCATGTCGAGTCCTCAGATGCGTGCGGAAGATGGTCTTCTTCCATGATGGATTCTGCAGGTGCGGAAGAAAGAGGCTCCTAGCGCAGCAGCACGGCCTGCCATCCCCATGCGGGAAGCGTCATGGTCTTCGCTCGGACGGCGGCGCCGGAGAGTGCGTCCGTTCTGGAGCCGGCGTTCGTCCAGCGGGGAAAATCCGGAGAGAAGGAAACGGCGTGTCGGGACACGTTGCCGAAGAAGGCCAGAGAGCCGCCCCCCGGCAGGGAGCAAACCGTGATGAACACGCTGTTTTTTTCGCACGATGGCACGGTGGCCAGTTCGCCCGTGGCGATGCCGCAGGCCTGCCTTGCCGCAAGCATGCGTTCAAGCGCGTCCTTTATGTCGTTTCCGGGCAGACGGTACAGGGCAAGTCCCGACGGCAGGCCCTGGCGGCTGGAGGGCAGACTGTCCAGACGCCAGAGAGGAGGCGTGCCGGGCCAGTCTTTTCCCTGCGGCAGACCGCCGTCAAGGTCGGAGCCGGAGAGCATGAGCAGTCCGGGCAGAAAGATGCGTGCGGCAAGCTGGAGCAGATGAGCGTTTTTTATGGCGGAAAGCTCTTTCGGTTCGGGGCGCGCGCCCGGGGTAAGTCCGCAGACCATGGCCGCCAGCGTCGGAGCGTTGACACGCATACCGTCGGGGCCCCCCCCGGGACGGAAAAAAAGTTCGGGCCAGCCTTCGGGCATGAGGGGAAGCAGCGGAGCGAGGGAAGAGCGGGGCAGGCCGTCGGCCGTGCTTCTCCACAGCGAGGCATGGGGCACGTTCAGCCGGAGGGAGCGGCGCAGGCTCCGGCGCAGAGCGGCGGCATCCTCTTCCAGCAGGGAGCGCTCCAGCGCGGGGGAAAGAACGCTGTCGAAGGCAAAATCCACGCCTGCGCGCTTCATCAGGGCAAGATGGTCCATGGGCAGTTCGTCCAGCAGAAGCACGGCCGCGCCGTAACGATGGGCGTTGCGGGCAAGAGCGCGTACGGCCGAAAGGCCGGGTTCAAGATTTTCCTCCGGCGTGCCGTCCCCGTTACGGGAAAGAACGTCCAGCCCGAACCATGCCGCGGCGCTCAGGCCGACGAGCGCCTGATGATTGAGTCCGACCTGCTGAATGAGACTGGCGTTGAGCACGCGCTGTGCTGCTCCGGAAGGGTCGTCCCAGTACAGAACGGGTCTGTCGGGAGTCTCAAACCAGCGATAGAGCCAGCGTCGTTTCACGCCGTCCACACCGGCGACCGGCCCTGTGGCGGCCCAGCCGAGGGAAGCGGAGAATCCCGTATCCTGTACCAGAGGCGGAGAAAGCGCGCCCCGTGCGCGCAGAACCGCAGACGCCTCTGAGGAAAGGGCGGCCGTGTCGTTATCCTTTAAAGAGGGAAGGAGCGGCCATGCGTCCTGCGGTACTTCGGTCATGGCGTACAGTCCCGGGTAGTCGCGCACCGCGCGCACGGCAAGAGAGAAGTCGGCCCCCATGCCGGTGTGGGCTGGCAGCAGCGTTCCTCCCGCCAGAAGTCCTGCGCCGGAAAGCGTATTCAGCAGTCGGTCGTAGTCTTCCCTTCTTCCGGCAGTGCGTCCGAAAGAGAGATTCGCGCCGTCTTCTCCCAGATGGCGGGCCGGAGAGCGCCCCGCCCAGTCGTCCCCGGTATCCGCACAGCCTGTGAGAAAAAGGCCGTGTACGCCGAGGCTGCTCAGAAGCCCGGCGACGCCGCTCCGGCCGAGGGCGGCGAAAAAGGAATCCCGACCGGACCATGCCGTGAGCGCGGGGGAGAGTCTGAACCAGACCCGGGCGTCACCCGGAAGGAGGGATGCGCGGGAGCCTTGCCGCCAGGAGAGGGAAGAGCCGCTGACGATGGCGGTAAGTTCCGGCGCCTTTCGCAGGCATGCCTGTTCCTCCAGCCACTGAATGTAGGCCGGGCCGGGCCTGAGAGGTCGTTCTTCGAGGGAAGGCGTCGGTTTCGCCGTGCAGGAAAAAAGCAGCAGGAGCGGGAGCAGGGCGGGGAGAAGGCGAACAGAGAGGCGTTTCATGAAGATTCCTTTAAAAGTTCCGGGGCCGGAGCGCGTCGCCGGTCTGATCACGGCAGGAGGGGGCGGCCCGGCAGACGCATGTTTTTTTGCGCCTCCGGTCCGACGACAGAAAAATTATCAGGAATTATTCTTGATAACTCTTGCCTTTTGTGCCCGGGCAGGATACAACCGGCACACAGGCGCACGGATGCGCCCCATAAAAAGGAGTATTACCATGGAAGAACAGGTTCTCAAAGCCATGAAGGAAGCCGGCAAGCCCGTCCGTCCCGGCGATATCGCCAAGGCCCTCGGCGTGGATTCCAAGGAAGTGTCCAAGGCCTGCGCCGAACTGAAGAAGGCGGGCAAGATTTATTCCCCCAAGCGCTGCTACTACGAGCCTGTGGCGGAATAGGCGTTTTCTGCGTTGCAGCGATATTTCAACCGGCCTTCGGGCCGGTTTTTTGTGCCTTTCGCCGTATGCGGGCAGGCGTTTCCCGAAAACGCACCTCATCTCAATGCTGAGTTCAGGTTCGCCCGTACGCAGGCGGCCGTTTTCGTCGGAGCGTTTCCATCCGGTCGCACAGACGACGCTCCGTGCGCAGGCGGGCGTTTTGCCCAGCTGATGCTCTTTGCGTGGGCACATCTGCTTTCGTCCGTATGCAGGCAGGCGTTTTTCTTCACGGGAGAGGGGGAAATACCCTTCCCTCACACCGCCGTGATGGAGCATATCGGTGACTTCTGAGAGTCTTGCTGTGAAGGGGCGGCGTTTTCTTCAGGAAGAGGAGACGAAAAGCGGATGTACGTTGCTTTTTTTTCATGGACAACCGGTTCAGGCAGCGGGACGCGGAGGCGTTTCAGGCGGACGGCGCGCCTGTATCTGTGTGGCTGGAGTGCGTTTTTTGCGGGCGGAGACGATTGCCGGCATGTGCGGCAGAAAAGGGCATCGGCTTTTTTCGGAGGGAGAGAGGCAAAGGCTCCGGCCGGGCATGTCTTCTCCGAAAGAGGATCGTTCCTCGGAGAAGCGGCTTTCAAGAACATGATGTTTGAAAAACGGAATGTTGTAAATTGTTTTGAGAATAAAATAACAAATGAATTTTTCCCCGTGCTGCAGGGACGGTAAGGAAAAGGGCGACGCCGGGGAGCGCACAGCGCGCGGCCTTTTCTTCGAAAAAGCATGGTACGCGCGGAATTGCAATCGGACGACCTATTGACGAACAGGATTTTTCCTTACTATAAAGGCATAAACGAAAGAAGGGTCTGAGGCGCTTTTTTTGTAGAAGAACAGGATAATAAATTCACAAAAAGGAGTGTTGTGTATGCTGAAAAAGTTTGGAGTGCTGGCGCTGATTCTCGTTCTGGGCGGTATGCCGGTTCTTTCCGGGGAGGCTCAGGCCGCCAAAGGGTTCAAGCACCTGTCCTTCATGGGCGGGTACATGGAGAAACACCCCACCACGGTGAACGTGTTCAAGCCGTTCATCGAGGCCACCGAGAAAAAGTTCAACGGCAGGATGTCCTTTGACTACTTCTCCACCAACTCCCTGTACCCCGAATCCGAGTCCTTCAATGCCGTGACGGACGGCCGCGTGGATATCGGCGAAGTCCGTCCTGCGCTCTTCCCGGGCAAAATGAATCTGCTGGGCGTCGTCGCTCTTCCCGGCATGTGTCCCAACGCCATTGTGGGCAGCCTTGTGGCTGAGGAAATAATTCAGAAATTCAAGGAGGTTCGTGACGAATTTCCGCCGAACACCGTGCACTTTACCTCCTGGGCGTCCGCCGCGTATCAGATTCATTCCATAAAGCCCATACGCAACGCGGCGGAACTGAAGGGCAAGAAGATCATCGTGTGGGATGCCACGACGCTGGAATTCGTGAAGGCTCTCGGCGCCAATCCCATACGCATGAGCTCTCCCGATACCTATCTCGCGCTGTCCAAGGGGATGGCCGACGGCGTGCTCTGCCCGCTGGCGCCCCTGCGCTCCTACAAGATTACCGAATCCACGAAGCACCATCTCATCCTGAACCTCGGCGTCAACACCTTCTCGCTGGAAACCAACAAGGACCTGTGGGACTCCCTGCCCGACGACATGCGCGCATGGCTCGTGCAGGAAGGCGGTCTCAAGATGGCCGAAGCCTGCGGCAAGTCTCTGGAAGACGGGGCCAAGGACGATACCGCATGGATGGAAGCTCAGGGCCATACCTTCTACTATCTCAATGATGAAGACAGGGCGGCCATTCTGGCCCCGCTCGCGTCCTTCACGCAGGTCTGGCAGCAGGAAGACTGCGGGGATATGGATCCCAAGCTGGTGGAAGAAGTACTGAATTTTGCCAGAGAACGCAGCAAGTTCCATACGGAACAGGTTCGCGCAGGCGTTTACGGCGACTATAAGATATAGTAATATGATACCTGAAGGCTCGACCTGTTTCTCCGGTCGGGCCTTTTTCATATCACAGAGGAAATATATTTTTAGTTCATAAAATTCAACTAGTTAAATTAATAAAAAGTTTTTTTCTATTGACAGAATCTTGATATTTATTTTACTAAGACTCTATTGAATGAGGCTAAGAAGCCATCAAGCAAATGGTTTCCGGTGAACCCAAAGACTATTTTTCACATTGAAGGAGCTGGATATGTTGAAAAAATTCGGAGTTCTGGCGGCGGCTCTTGCCGTGGGCGGCATGCTGGCCATGTCTGGGACGGCCATGGCAGCCAAGGGATTCAAGCATCTGTCCTTCATGGGCAGCTATCTTGAGAAGCATCCCACCGTGGTGAACTACTGGGAGCCTTATTTCAAGGCCACGGATGAAAAGTTCGGCGGCAAGCTGACCTTTGACTATTTTGCCACCAACGCGCTGTATCCTGAATCCGAAGCGCCCCAGGCCATTACCGACGGTCGCGTGGATTTCGGTGTGCTGCGTCCCGCCGTGTATCCCGGCAAATACAATCTGCTGAACGTGATTGCCATTCCCGGCATGTGTCCCAACGCCATCGTCGGTTCTCTGGTGCTTGAGGACATCATTCAGAAGTTCCCCGAAGTTCGTGCCGAACTTCCCGCCAACAGCGAGCACTTCACGTCCTGGGCTTCCGCTGCGTATCAGCTGCATACTCTCAAGCCCGTCAAGACCATGGACGACTTGAAGGGCAAGAAGATTATCGTGTGGGACGCCGTGGCTCTGGAACTGACCAAGGCTCTTGGTGCCAACCCCATCCGCATGACCTCTCCCGACACCTATCTTGCTCTGTCCAAGGGTATGGGCGACGGCGTTATCTGCCCGCTTGCTCCTCTCAAGTCCTATAAGATTACGGAAGCCACCAAGTACCATCTGATGCTTAACATCATGGTTCAGGCCTTCACCATGGAAGCCAACAAGGATTTGTGGGATTCCATGCCTGACGACATGAAGACCTACCTCAAGCAGACCGGCGGCATGGAAATGGCTCTCGGCGTGGGTAAGTCTCTGGAAGACGGCGCCAAGGAAGACACCGCATGGATGGAAGCTCAGGGCCATACCTTCTTCTATCTGACTGATGAAGAACGTGCTCCCTTCCTTGCTCCTCTCGGACATTTCGTTCAGGACTGGAAAGATTCCTGCGAAGGTGAGAAGCCTGAAGTCATCGACGCCGTGTACAAGTACGCCCAGGAACGCTCCAAGTTCTACACTGAAGAAATGAGAGCCGGTAAGTACGGCGATTACAAGATGTAATTTGTACGGGGAGGGGGAGTCGCGCTGTCCCCCTCCCGTCGTCCATTAAAAAGGCAGTGTTTTCTGGCTTACCCATTTCTGCGCGGTTCGCGCGGGTGCGAATCGTGAAAAGCCGAGGTCCCCATGGCAGAACAAGTTTCCCTTTCTCCCGCTTTGCAGGGCATTCATAATTTTCTTGAAAAATTCACTACCAAGGTGAGCTGGCTGAGCTATGTGGCCATGGCCATTCTGCCGGTGCTCATCACCGTGGACGTCTGCTGCCGCATGTTCGGTTTCAGCGTACCCGGTTCTCTGGAGCTGCAGGAAAATCTTCTGGCGCTTACTACGTTTTCCTTCATGGCACTGCTGCAGTTGCACGACCGCCATATGATGATTGACTTCATCTATGAGCGCATGCCTAAAGGTATGAGGCGCTGGTGCGACATGACGGTGGCCTCTCTGGTCCTCGGCGTCATGGTTCTGCTTACCTTTGAAAGCTACGACGCGTTCCTGAGCAAGTTCGGCACGCAGTCCATGGAACTGTATGTTCCGCTGGAATTCTACTACTGGATGCCGGTTGTGGGCCTCTGCCTCACGGCCTTTGTGGCGTTCTTCCAGTTCCTGCGTGAAAGCGTCAAGTGCCTCGGGACCGGACATTATATTCCCTTTATTCTCGGTGTCGGCTTTGCCTTCGCTCTTGCGTATCTGCCTTTCTGGTATCGTGAAAGCCCCTATGAGATTTCCAATCTCATTCTCGGTCTCATAGCGTTCGGTCTGCTTTTCCTTTTCCTGTTCATCCGTATGCCCATCGCCTGGGCCATGAGCATCATCGGCGCCATGGGCATGGTGGCCGTGTCCCGTAACGTCGTCGCCGCTCTGGCCGCCGTGGGCACCACGCCGTACGCCGCTTCCGCCAACTACAACCTTGTGGCCCTGCCGCTCTTCGTGCTCATGGGCTGCATGATTCTTTACTCCGGTATTTCCGTTGACCTGTTCAACTCCGCCAACAAGTGGATAGGCCACATGCCCGGCGGCATGGGTATGGCCGGCGTTGCGGGCTGCACCGGCTTTGCGGCCGTGTGCGGTGACTCGCTCTCCACCGCCGTGACCATGGGCTCCGTGTCCCTGCCCGAAATGATGCGCCTCAAGTATTCCCCCTCCCTTGCCACGGGTGCTCTGGCCGCAGGCGGTACGCTGGGTATTCTGATTCCGCCAAGCTCAGGCTTCATCATCTACGGTATCGTGACGGAAGTCTCCATAGGCCGTCTGTTCATGGCCGGTCTGGTTCCCGGCATCATGCTGGCCCTCATGTTCATGGCCTATATCTACTACATGGCCGTGCGTCATCCTGAACTCGCTCCCCGCGGCCCCAAGTACACGCTGGCGGAGAAGATTCAGTCCTCCATGGGCCTGCTTCCCATTCTTGCCCTGTTCGTGCTGGTGCTCGGCAGCATCGTGGCCGGTATCTGCTCCCCCAATGAAGGCGGCGGTATCGGCGCCATGGGCGCCTTCCTCTATGCTCTTGTCCGCCGCAAGGTGACCAAGCAGAACCTGCTGGCCTCCCTGCATGAAACCGGTGAACTCACCGCCCGCATCATGGGTATCATGGTGGGCGTGGCCATCCTCGGCTACTTCTTCGCCGCCACCCGTCTTCCCTTCCTGCTGGCCGACTTCATCGTCTCCCTGCCCTTCAACCGCTACTGGGTGTTCGCCATCATCGTGGTCATCTATATTATCCTCGGCTGCATGATGAACGTCATCCCCATGCTCATGCTCACCCTGCCTTCCATCTTCCCCACCGTTGTCGCTCTCGGCTTCGACCCCGTGTGGTTCGGCGTGGTGTCCGTCATGATTATGGAAATGGGCCAGATTACGCCTCCCGTCGGCGTGGTGGTGTTCGCTCTTGCCGGTGTGGCCAAGGGTATTCCGATTGAGACCATCTTCAAGGGTATCGTGCCTTTCGTCGGCCTGATGATTCTTGCGGTCGTACTCATCACCTTCATTCCGGACATCGCCCTCTGGTTGCCTTACACCCTCATGGGGCCGGAAGTCCTCTAAGTTTTTCTCTGCTCTCCGGGGCTTCGGCCCCGGGAACGTCCCTCTAACTCTTATAGAAGGAGTTGTATCATGGGCCATCCTACAGTTTACCCCACCGGTGTTACTCTTTACGATCCTGCCAAGGCGTACAATGGTTATACCGTCATGCCCGTCAAGGGACAGGGCGCCATGCTCATCGACATGAACGGCCAGGAAATCAAGCTCTGGAAAGGCGTTCACGGCTTCCCGAACAAGATTTTCCCCGGCGGTTACCTGCTCGGCAGCCGCGGCATCCGCAATCCCAAGTACGGCCTTCAGGACCAGGTTGACCTCATCCAGGTGGACTGGGACGGTAACGTGGTCTGGGAATTCAATCAGGCCGAGTTCATCGAGGATCCGGGTGAAAAGCCCCAGTGGATGGCCCGCCAGCATCACGACTTCCAGCGTGAAGGCAGCACCACCGGCTACTATGCTCCCGGTCATGAACCCCAGTCCCTGTCCGGCAACACCCTCGTGCTCTGCCATCGTGACGCTCACTGCGAATACATCTCCGACAAGCCTCTGCTTGACGACGTGGTGTACGAAGTGAACTGGGAAGGCGAAATCATCTGGGAATGGCAGGCTTCCGACCATGTGGAGGAAATGGGCTTCTCCGAAGCCGCCCGTAACGCCATGGCCCGTAACCCCAACTACCGCGGCGGTTCCCTCATCGACAGCGCTCCCGGTCTCGGCGACTGGATGCACATCAACTCCATGTCCACCCTCGGCCCCAACAAGTGGTATGATGCCGGCGACGAACGCTTCCATCCTGACAACATCATCATGGACGGTCGTGAAACCAACATCATCTTCATCATCAGCAAGGAAACCGGCAAGATCGTCTGGAAGGTCGGCCCCGACTACAGCATCGGCCATCCTGAGCATTCGCTCGGCTGGATCATCGGCCAGCACCATGCGCACATGATTCCCGACGGACTCCCCGGCGCGGGCAACATCCTTGTGTTCGACAACGGCGGCTGGGCCGGTTACGACAATCCGAACCCCGGCGCTCCCATCGGCGTGAAGGCCGCCCAGCGCGACTACACCCGTATTCTGGAGTTCGATCCCATCACGCTGAAGATCGTGTGGCAGTACACGCCTCATGAAGCCGGCTTCGTGGTTCCGCTGGATGCCAGCCGCTTCTACAGCCCCTTCATCAGCGCCGCTCAGCGTCTGCCCAACGGCAACACCCTCATCACCGAGGGCTCCGACGGACGTATGCTCGAAGTGACCGCCGACCATCAGATTGTGTGGGAATTCATCAATCCCTACAAGGACGGCCGCAACATGAACATGGTGTACCGTGCCTACCGCGTGCCCTACGAATGGGTGCCGCAGGCTCAGCACACTCCTGAAGTGGCCATCGCCCCCGCCGACTGCGCTACCTTCCGTATGCCCGGCGCCGCCGCTTTCGGCAGCCGCAGCAGCGAAGTGGAAGTGGAAGGCACCCTCGGCTATGTGGCCAACGCCGGTGACTGCATCGCCGCCACCGACGACTAACCGGTAGCGCGGGATTTCCCGCCTGCTGACAACACGACGCGCGTCCGGGATATCCCGGACGCGCTTTGTGTTTAAACGAAAATTCCCGGTTGGAGCAGGAGTCCAGTCTGACCTCGAGGATGTTGTTGCGGGAAGGATACGCAGACTGGAGAACCCGCGTACGGCACAACCTCGCGGGTAATCCTATAGCTTCAGACCTTCAGTCCTGCCTCGCGGATGCTGATAGCCTCAGGTCGCGCTTTCCTGCGCGGCGGGGCTTTTCCCGACGTGCGGCCGGTTGCGGACCTCGAGTCGGAGCGCGAAGACCGTAACGAAGCCGATTTGCATGGAAAAGGCATGGTCGGGCATGAAGCGGCCGGGCGCCCGGTTCCCGGCAGTCGCAAAGCACGCTGCCGGGGACTTTGTTATCCCGGAACGGATGAAGCGGCGGCGCCTATTCGGCGCGAGACTGCGCGGTGATGCCGTTTCTCAGCTCCTGCGCCACGCTGAAGGCGTAGTTGCGGCCGGTGGCGGTGAGCATGTTTTCGGCAAGCACATCAAGGGCGTCGGCTTTGAGCCTGCGGTACTCCCCGTGCTCCGGCCTGAGCGCGAGCAGATGGTCGGCAAGACGGGCGGCCCATGTCGCATCGCCTTGTACCAGCGCTTCCCGGCCTTTTTCGAGAAGTTTCTCTTCTCCGCCGACAAGCGCCGCCATGCGCAGGGCCTCTTCCTTCGGCGAAAAGCTTTCCGAAAGGTGCAGCGGGTTGCCGTCGAACCAGCCGACCAGACTGTTGAAGATGTTGCGCACCGTCCAGGAGACGTTGCCGTACACTTCCTCCAGATAGTCGAGACCTGCCAGATGCGCGGGCAGCTTCACGTCACGGACGAGTTCGTCCGGCGTCTTGCCCGCGTTCATGCCTTCGATGGTTTTGTCATACACATGTTGCAGCGCCGTGCGGTAGTTGTCGAGTACTTCTTGAACATGCTCTCTGCCGAAAAAAGGTTCGGTATGGCCGGGCACGAGCGCGTCGGCGCCGAGAGCGTGCAGGAGCTTCAGGCTTGAGCACCATGCAGGAATGTCCCGGTTGCCCGTTCCCCGTATCGGATAGACGTTGGGGAAGGAGCGATACAGCGCATCACCGCAGAAGAGCACGCGTTCTCCGGGAAACCATACGGAAAGGGCGTCGGGAGTTTCGCTCGGGGTTGCCAGAAGCAGGAGCTCCAGTCCGGCGATGTTCAGGGGCATGCTGTCGCCCTTGAAAAAGCGGTCGGGCAGCACGGCTCCCGTCCTGCCGCTGAAAATGGCGCCGCCGGCTTTCGGGTAACGAACGGGGGAAACGCCGTTGCATATGCGCTTTTCCGGAGGAAGGGCGAAACCGCCCTGTCTGCCGCCCCGCGCCTTGAAGAGCGGCATGAGACCGGCGCGTTCAAAAGGAAACGTCTCCGCGCCGAAGGTATCTCTGGCCCAGATTTCAGGCTTCTCTGCTTCGGCGCAGAAGACCGGAGAACCTCCGGTATGGTCGCCGTGTCCGTGGGTGTAGATGATGGCCCTGACGGGGTACCGGTCGAGAGGAGCGATGTTCCGGAACGCCGCCAGAATGGCTGCGGCCCTGTCGGGAATCATGCCGCTGTCCACCAGAACGAGGCCGTCTCTGCCTCGGATCATGGCCACGTTCGACACGTCTTCTGCCACGGAAACCCAGACGTTGGGACTGACCTGGACAAGATGGGGCTGAAGAATGTCGCGTCTTTTTTCAAGAACCAGAGTGGCGTGGCTTTTATCCATAGGACCTCCGGGAAAACAGGTTGCGGAAAAGGGGAGAAGGCTTTTCTTTTTTTAGTTTGATATCGAATAATATGTCAATATTTTCCTGTGTACGGCGAAAGAAGCAAAAGACGGCGCGCAGCGTCGCCCCGGCCAGGAAGAGGCCATCATGGTGCGGAACGGAAGAGCGCGCAAGGGCGCTCCGGCGCGGAACGCCGGTGGTGTCTTCGGGGAAGAGAATGGTCGCAGGCAGCTTGCCGTTTGTTTCAGGGTAAAGGAAGAGGGGAGCCGCTTTTCGGCCGCTCCCCTCTGAGGGATCGAAGACGCTGTTTTGGGAAGTGTTCCGTCCTCCGGCGACGTTTTTTTGTGCTGCCGGAGCGTAGGCTGTGGGCGGAGTTCCTGTGTGTTTTTTCGTGCGCGCGGGATACCGGGGAAGTCGTGTTGCTGTCGTCTTCCGCGATCGGTATTTTTCCTGTGCGGGGGGGCTGTCGCCGTTCGCCTGTTCACATGTGACGCGTGTTTGTGTTTTTCGTGCGCACGGGGAGGGCGCAGGAAGGAACGAAAAAAGGGGACCCATAAGGGCGCGGTGGAGGTCGCCGGCAACCTGCCCGACAGCGCGGAATACGCTGCTTTTTCATGAGCGCAGGATGCCGGGACGGCGCCGTTCACGCTGCCCTCCGCGGGCTTTGGCGCGGGGAGGTCGATACGCCGTTCAGCTCCGCATGCCGTACCCTGTTTTCTTTTCTGCGCGCGGCGCGCGTCACACCTGGGAGACGATGGGCACGACGATGGGGTCTCTGCCCAGCACATCGCGGAAGAAGCGGCGCAGGCTGGAGCGTATCTTGTCGGAAAGGCGGGAGATGTCGTTGGGGTTCGTGGACTCGAGCTGGTCGAGTACAAGGCATTTTGCGTCTTCCAGAAGATGGCTGTACTGCTGTTCGAAGACGAAACCGCGGGAAATCATTTCCGGCCCGTGCAGTACTTCGCCCGTTTCCGCGGCCACCACCAGCACCACGGCCACCAGCCCTTCGCCTCCGAGAATACGGCGTTCCTTCAGCACCATGCGCCCCACGTCGCCCACCCCCTTGCCGTCAACCATGACGGACTCCACGAAGACAGGTTCTTCCGTACGGATGGCGTCGGAAGTGAAGGTGACGGGCTGCCCGTCCTCGATAATCCTGATATGGTCGCGGCGGACGCCGCATTCCTCGGCAAGACGGGCGTGAAGCGCAAGATGACGGTATTCGCCGTGTACGGGAATGAAGTAGTCCGGTCGGACGGTTTCGATGATTTCCTTCAGTTCGCTTCGGCATGCGTGGCCTGTGGCATGCACGGTTCTGCCCGGGTTGTGATAGACTTCGGCCCCGAGACGGTAAATCTGATTGAGGACCTTGGATACGGCTCTGGCGTTTCCGGGAATGACTCTCGAGGACATGATGACGGTGTCGCCTTCGTGCAGGGAAAGCTGCCTGTGTTCGCCCCGTGCTATGCGCGCCAGCGCGGACAGAGCTTCGCCCTGGGTACCGGTCGCCAGCACCACGGTCTGTCCCGGGTCGAGCTCGGGAAAGCCGGCGGCCTCGGTATAGACGTTTTCAGGTCGTTCCAGAAGGCCGAGTTCCACGGCCTTGTCGATGTTGGTGGAAAGACTGCGTCCGCTTACGAGCACGGAACGGCGGTATTTCTTCGCCAGTTCGAGCACCGTGCGGATGCGGCGGATATGGCTGGAGAAGAGGGCGATGATGATGCGGCCCTTCACTTCGGAAAAAATGGCGTCGAGGTCGTCGCGGACCTGTCGTTCCGGCAGGGAACAACCGGGGTTTTCCACATTGGTGGAATCGGCCAGAAGAAGACGTATGCCCTTTGTTTCGCCTTGTTCGGCAAAGCGGGCAAATTCCGAAAGCGGGTCGCAGGCCTCGTCGTCGAGAGGGGCGGAGTCCAGCTTGATGTCTCCGGTATGAAGGATTTTGCCGATGGGGGTTTCCACGCCGAGCGCGTAGCACTGAGGGATGGAGTGGTGCACGGGAAGGAAGTGGAAGGTGAGATTACCGAGGGTCACCGTGCTGTGAGCGGGCATGGGCATGAGCTCCACCCTGTCGAGCAGGTTCTGTTCCCCCAGTTTGTGCTCGACGAGGGCGAGCGTGAAGGGGGACCCGTAGATGCGTATGCCGCGCAGGCTCTTGTACTGAAGGAGCAGCCAGGGCAGAGCGCCGATATGGTCTTCGTGGCCGTGGGTGAGCACGATGCCCAGTACCTTTTCCCCCTCGGCAAAAACAGACTCCAGCCGGGGAATGACGACGTCCACGCCGAGCAGCGCGTCATCAGGAAACATCAGGCCGCAGTCTATCAGCACAACCCCCTGGTCGGTTTGCCACTTCTGGCAGTTCATGCCGATTTCGCCGAGTCCTCCCAGCGGGGTTATGGTCAGGTAAGGTTCAGACATGTTCGGAAAATCCTTTGATTCTTTAGGGTACATTCTATCCTATCCCAGACGGCTTCCCAGCACAAGCTCTTGTGCGGGAGTGTCGGCTATGTATAATGCGCCGAACAATCTTCCCGGAGTATGCCGTGTCTTTTTTCGCCGTTCTCGCCATCGCCGTGGCCCTGGCCATGGACGCCTTCGCCGTGTCCGTCTCCGCTTCGGCAACGCTTCCCGCCGTCACATGGAGGCATTATTTCCGCCTTTCTTTCCACTTCGGGCTTTTCCAGTTTCTCATGCCCGTCATCGGCTGGGCGCTGGGCCTTTCCGTGCGCGGCTACATCGAGGCGTGGGACCACTGGATAGCCTTTGCCATGCTGGCGCTCGTGGGACTGAACATGCTGCGCGAGGCATGGGGCGGGGAGGATGAGGAACATCCCTCCGGCGACCCTTCCCGCGGGCTGCAGCTGGTCATGCTGGCCGTCGCCACCAGCATCGACGCCATGGCCGTAGGACTTTCCTTCGCCATGATAGGCGTTGCGGTCTGGTGGCCCGCCGCCGTCATCGGTCTGGTGTGCGCCGCCATCACGGCAACGGGGGTGAAGCTCGGACGGCTGCTCGGTTCCTCCAGCCTTCTCGGCAACAAGGCTTCCATCATCGGAGCGCTGGTACTCATCGGTATCGGTCTGAAAATTCTGCACGAGCATGGCGTGTGGTAAGCATACCGGGGATAGAACGCTCTTGACCGGAAATCCGATAGGATACATATAAAGAGCAAAGAGAAACACTTGCGGAGGCTTCCATGATTTCTCCTGTTCGCACAGAACTGACGGTAACGGACAACGTCCCCTTCGGCCAGCCCGTGGCCGGTCCTGCGGGCGTTTACCGTTTTTACGCGCTTACGCTGGAACGCCCGGCCTGGAAAAGCTGGCGCCCCGGCCAGTTCATCATGCTGCGCCCCTTGCAGGACAGTGAGGGATCGACATGGGCGCGCCCGCTCTCCATCTGCCGGGTGACGTCTCAGAGCCTTGTCTTGTTTTTCCGCGTGGTCGGCCCCGGAACGGATCGGCTTTCCCGTCTGAAAAGCGGGGACAGAGTGGTGGTCTGGGGGCCTCTCGGCACCAGTTTCGACATGCGCCCCGATACGCCGACGCTTCTTCTGGCCCGGGGCGTGGGCATTGCTCCCTTTGCCGGTTACGCCGATGTGCATCCGGTTCCGGCGAGTCTGTTCATGCTGTTCGGGCATGCGCTGCCGAGCAACAACTATCCTACCGATGCCATGGCGGCCCGCATGGAAATGGAAAATCTGCGCGACCGCACGCCGGAGGAGCTGGAACAGTTCCACAGACTCGTTCGCGACAAGATGATGGAATACAAGGAACATGGCGGCATGTGTCTGGCCTGCGGTCCCATGCCGTTTCTGAAGCGCGTATGGGAGAGGGCGCTTGAGCTCGATCTGCCTACGCAGCTTTCTCTGGAAGAGCGCATGGCCTGCGGTACGGGCGCTTGTCTCGGCTGTACGACAATCACCTCGAAACACTGGCCCGATGCTGTCCGGGCGGGGCTTCCTGTGCAGACGTGCACCAGCGGTCCCGTGTTCTGGGCATCTGATATAGACCTTCATGCCGTCATGCCGGAAGAAAGGAGCGAGTGATGGATTTTCGCGTATCTCTTGCAGAAGGTCGTCTCGACCTGAAAAATCCCGTGCTCAGCGCCTCCGGCACCTTCGGCAGCGGGCTTGAATACCGTCCGTACGGGGACATCACGCAGCTTGGAGGCATCATCACCAACGGCCTGACCCTGCGTCCCTGCGCGGGGGCGCCCATGCCCCGTGTGGCGGAAACGCCTTCGGGCATGCTGAACGCCGTAGGTACGCAGAATGACGGCGCCGAGCACTTCGTCAGCGTCGTGCTGCCCGCGCTTCCCTGGCAGGAGGTGCCCGTCATTCCCAATCTGAACGCGTCCAACGTAGATGAGTTTTCCGAACTTTCGTCCATCCTTGCGGCGGAGAAGGGCGTGGCTGCTCTGGAGGTCAATCTTTCCTGCCGCAACGACCACAGAGGCGGACAGCGCTTCTGTCAGAATCCGGTGACGGCAGCGCGTGCGGTCAACGCCGTGAAGCGTGCTGCGGGCAATAAACCCGTCATCGCCAAGCTTTCCCCGCACATCATGGATATCGTGGAAGTGGCGCGTGCCGTGGAGGCCGCGGGGGCCGACATCATATCCTGTATCGGTACGGTACAGGGCATGGCCGTGGACATCATGACGCGTCGCCCCATGCTCGGCAGCGTCATCGGAGGTTTGTCCGGCCCGGCCGTCAAACCCATGGCCTTGCGCTGCGTGTGGCAGATTGCCAGAGTGGTGCAGGTGCCCATCATCGGTGTGGGCGGGGTACGCACGGCGCGCGACGTGCTGGAATTCCTGCTGGTCGGTGCGCATGCCGTGGCCGTGGGTACGGCGAACTTCAGCGACCCGGGTACCATTTTCCGCATCATCCGCGAGTTTCCCGTGCTGTGCGAGGAGCTCGGTATCAATGACTTGAACCAGTTCCGAGGTTCGCTCGAGGTATAGAAAAAGGGGCCGCAAGGCCCCTTTTTCGTATCCGCGTACCTGATGGCGAACATGCTCCGCTGTCGTCGTCCGAACTCTGTCCCTTTGCCGGACACATCTGAGCGCGGTAAGCAAAGGGGAACGGCGCGGCCGTCGGAGCGTCCTCTTTGTCTGGGCATGGGAGCTGCCCGGGGCCGCGGACGGCTTGCAAAGCAGCCGTGTTCTCTCTGCCTGAGCAGGGGAGCGTCGGAAGCGAAGGCGGCCGGGGGCTGAGGGGAGAAAAAAGGAGCGTCGTGGGACGCTCCTTCGGAAGAACTGCGCCGCAGAGCGGGTCAGTCGAGTCTGTTTCTGCCCAAGAGACAGGTCACTTCATAGGGTATGGTGCCCCACCACGCGGCAAGATCCTGAGCGGAAACGGCGTCGCCCGGACCTCCCATCACATACACCGTGTCGCCGGGAACGGGCGGAACGGGAAGGTCGGTGAGGTCCACGCAGGTCATCTGCATGGCCACACGGCCGATGACGGGCACGCGCACACCGTTTACGCACATGCAGGTTCCGGGCGAGGGATTGCGCCGGTACCCGTCGGCGTAGCCGATGGCCACCCAGCCCACGAGGCGTTCCGAGTCCGCCGCATAGGTGCGCCCGTAGCCCAGACTTTCCCCTGCATGGAGAGGATGCACGCTGACGAGGGGGGCGGAAACGTCCATCACCGGCAGAAGACCCGCGCACTCCTTCTCCTTTGAAGTGCCGTAGAGAGGATTGTAGCCGTACAGGGCGAGACCGGGGCGGCAGATATCGTCCGGGTCGGAGTGTTTTCCTGCCAGACCGGCGGTATTGCCGAGGGAACAGCGCATGGCAGGAAAGCGCCGATGCATGATGGCCGCGGCGCGGGAAAAGATGTCGCGCTGACGGACGGTGTAGTCGTCCTCTTCCGGCTCGTCGGCTACGGAAAAGTGGGAAACCTGCACAAGAGGATTGAGAGCCGGAGAGGCGGCGAGAAAAGCGGCCACTTCCTCCATGTCTTCCAGCGGAAAGCCGAGGCGGGCCATGCCGGTGTCCACTTTCACGGCTATGTCCAGAGGCCGTGCGGGGCAGAGCTTGTCCACGGCCGCCTTCACGGCGCGCAGGCCTTCCCTGTTGTGGATGAGCGGCACCAGTCGTTTTTGCAGGGCGAGAGCGACGTCGCTGCGATCGGGAACGGGCGAGAGCAGGGAGACGATATGCCCCGAAAAGCCCGTGTCCCTCACGGCGGCGGCTTCCTCCAGCGTGCCCGCGGCGGCCCACCGGATACCGGCTTTTTCCAGTTCAGCGGCTGCCTTCAGCACGCCATGTCCGTAGGCGTCGGCCTTGATGACGGGCATCAGGGTATGCCCTTTCTGCATCAGCAGACTGATATTATGGCGGAAATTATCCCAGTTGATATGAACATGACATGAAGGCTGCGTCATGGCGAGGCTCCCGTTTCTCAAGAAGGCGTTCGGCGTTAAGCCCTGTGCGGGGGCTTTTTTTCGCGCGATTTGTATGTTATGGAACATCCGGTTCCGGTCGGTACTTCCGGTCGGCGCGCCGGCGGTGTTTTTTGTGTTCCGTTTCTGCCTCTACCGCCTCTTCCCCTGTCTTGCAACCCGGAATATGCCGTGTTTTTCTCTGCCGCCCCTTCTTTTTCCCTGTTCCGCGTGCTTACAACCGCTCTTGCGGTGCTGTTCTGCTTTTTTTCCTCCGCGCTGGCCGCTTCCGACGGGCAGAAGTCTCTGAACACCCGCGGGGATGTGCCGTGGACGCTCAACGCCGACAAGCTTGTGAGTCTGGACGACGGCGTGATTGTGGAGGCCTCGGGCAACGTGCTGCTTCAGCGCGGTGAAGACTACATGAAGGCCGACTTTGCCCGCTACTACACCACAACCAACTGGATATTCGTCAAAGGCAGCGTAGAAGCCCGCATGGGCCGGGATATGCTGAATGCTGCGGAGGCGGAGTTCGACCTTACGTCCCATACCGGCTGGCTCAAGGACGGTTCCATCTTCATCGCCGGACCGCATATGTATGTCACAGGCGAGAAGGTGGACAAGCTTTTCGGCGACCGCTACCGCTTCAAGGACGCCAAGGTCACGGCCTGCGACGGCGACCGCCCGGCCTGGTCTCTGGAGGCGGAGCAGGCGGATATCGAAATCGACGGCTATGCGAAGCTCTCGCATACCACGCTGAATATTCTCGATGTCCCGCTCATGGACGCTCCCTATCTCGTGCTTCCTGCCAAGACTACACGCCAGTCCGGTCTGCTCATGCCTGATTTCGGCTACAGCAGCCTGAACGGCACCTTCTTTTCCCAGCCTTATTTTCAGGTGATTGACGAAAGCCGTGACCTGACCTTCTACGGTACCTACATGAGCAAGGCCGGTTTCATGCCCGGTATCGAGTACCGCGCCCACACCCGAGACCAGGACAAGACCTGGCTTGCCTTTGATGTGCTGTACGACAAGCACACCTTCCGTGTGGATACGGGCGATCCCATCAACGATACGGACGGCAAGGTCAACACCAACGAGGAACGCTACTGGTTGCGCGGCATGGGCGACGGCTTTGTCGGAGACTCCGGCTGGCGTTACCGTTACAACCTCGACTATGCTTCCGACCAGAACTTTCTGCGTCAGTTCCGCGACATGCGCACCGGTTTCAACCACACCCGCGACGCCCTGTATGACATGTTCGGCCGCGACCTTCCCGAAGTGGACCAGAACCGCGTGAGTGAAGGCTTCATGTACAAGGACTGGGACCGCTTCATGGTGTCCGTGGGCTTCCGCTACGAGCAGGATCCGTCCTTCGGGCACGGCAACCTTTCCCACAGTGAAGACACCACGGTGCAGCGTATTCCCTTGAACGCCTATCTGTTCAAGGGGCGTCTCCTGGAAAATCTTCCTCTCGAACTTCAGGGCGAGGTGTCGAGCACCTATGAATACCGTGCCCGCGGCGTGCGCGGTCTGCGTACGGAAATCCATCCCGAGCTGAGCCTGCCCGTGAATCTGCCCGGGGCCTCCCTGCTGGTGAGCGGCGGCGTACGCCAGACCTATTACAACAGCAATCATGTTCCGGCAGTGGCCAATGAGCGCTGGGAGCGCGGCGGCGGCACGAAGGACCGCTTCATTCCCGATGTGAGCGCCGAGGCCTTCACCCAGTTCTCCAGAATATGGGATATGCCGGAAAACCGGCTGGAGGCCACGGCGGACAATGTGGGAAAAACAGCCTGGACCGGACTGCGTCATCGTGTGCAGCCCCGCCTGACCTATGCCTGGACGCCCGACAGGGACCAGTCCGACAATCCCATATTCGAGGAGGACGACCGCATCAAGCCTTCTCAGCGGGTGAAGCTCTCCGTCACCAACATTCTCACGGCACGGCGTGAAACCGTGTCGGGTGCAGGCGGCGCGTACAAGACCGGCGAGTCCTATTTCGACCCCGTGCGTTGGGAAGTCGCCACCGGTTACGATATCGACGAGGCCGGGCGTACCAAATATCGCGATATCTACAGCCGCAAGCCTGTGATGGACACCTATTCCCATCTGGAGTTCCAGCCGGTAAGCTGGTTGAGCCTGTGGAATCGCCTCTATGTGTCCATGTACGGCGATGGTGTGACCCGCAGTGATACCGGCGCAACCTTCTCCAATGCCCGCTGGGGGTCGTGGAGCGTGTCGTACAGTACCCGCAACGAGTACTACAACTATCTTGATGAAATGAAGCGCGACAATCTGAGCGATATGGACTTTACCACGTCGCAGCGTCTTCTGGTGAACTCCGTCACCTTCCGTCCCATGGACAAGATATCCTTGTACTACCGTACGGAGGACAATATCGAGACCGGCAGAAACTACGAGCGTCGTTTCGTCATCGGTTATTATCATCAGTGCTTCCATATTCTGGGTTCCATCCACAGCAAGGCCAGGGATACTTCCTACCGTCTCATTCTGGAACTGCCCGGCCTGAATTTCTGAGGCCGCCATGGTGGTACAGCTTGCCTGCGGCGCGATTCAGGGCGTGGACGCCTTCCGTGTGGATCTGGAGGTGGACTACAGCCGGCAGGGCATGCCCTCCTTCGTGATGGTGGGCCTTGCCGAAGGCGCAGTGCGGGAATCCCGGGAACGCGTGCTCAAGGCGCTGCAGAATTCGGGCTTCCGTCTGCCTCCGGGGCGCATTACCGTCAACCTTGCTCCTGCCGACAGGCGTAAGGAGGGCTCCGCCTACGATCTGCCGCTGGCGCTCGGACTTCTGGCCGCCTCCGGCACGCTTCCCGCCGAAACGCTGCAGGGATGGTTCTTTGCCTCTGAGCTTTCCCTGGACGGCAGACTCAAGCCCGTGCCGGGGGCGCTTCCTCTGGCGCTTCTGGCAAGAGCGCAGAAGGCGCGCGGTGTGCTCGTCGCTCCCGAAAACGGGGCGGAGGCGGCCGTTGCCGAGGGCGTGAACGTGTTTGCGCCGCGAACTCTTGCCGAAGCGGCGGCCTTTCTGGCGGGCAGGACGGAGCTTGTTCCCGTGGCGGCGACGCACCTTGAGCAGGAGCTGGGGACGGAGTTCGATCTTTCCGAAGTGAAAGGGCAGGAAAAGGCCAAGCGGGCCATGGAAGTAGCGGCGGCCGGCGGACACAATCTGCTGTTCATCGGGCCTCCGGGGAGCGGCAAGACCATGCTGGCCCGGCGCATGAGCGGCATACTGCCCCCTCTCAGTCTGGATGAAGCTCTGGAAGTGACCAAAATTTACAGCGTGGCGCGTATGCTGGACGGGCGCGGTCTCATTACCGAACGCCCGTTCCGTACGCCGCATCACAGCGATTCCAGCGTCTCCATCATCGGCGGCGGCGTGCCTCCGCATCCCGGAGAGGTGAGCCTCGCCCACAGGGGCGTGCTTTTTCTCGACGAGCTTCCCGAGTTTCAGCGTCAGGCGCTGGAAGTGCTGCGTCAGCCTCTGGAGCAGGGGTGCGTGTTCATCTCCCGCGCCGCCTACGCCGTGTCCTATCCTGCCGACTTCATGCTGCTTGCGGCCATGAACCCCTGCCCCTGCGGCTACAGTACCGATGCGCGTCACGAGTGCACCTGCACCGCGCAGGCGAAAGCCCGCTACCGGGCCAGACTTTCCGGTCCGCTGCTGGACCGCATAGACATGCATGTGGAAGTGCCCGCCGTATCCTATGAGGACATTCGGTCAAGACACTCCGGAGACAGTTCCGCACAGGTGCGTGAAAGAGTGATCCGTGCGCGGGAGATTCAGAACGCCCGCTACAAAGGCACGAGATGCCGCACCAATGCTGACCTTTCCGGTCGTATGCTTGAGGAATACTGCCGGCTCGGAGCCGCGGAGCATGAATTTCTCGGCAATGCCGTCAACGCTCTGGCCCTGTCCGCCAGAGCCTATACCCGCATTCTGCGCGTGGCGAGAACCATTGCCGACCTGGAAGGGGCGGCGGAACTTGCTCTTGCGCATATTGCGGAGGCCATCAGCTGTCGTGTGCTCGACAGAGGACAGTTATGACTTTTTTCCTCCCGCGCTGTGCGCTTCTTGTCGTCGTCGGTTCTCTGGCGGTCTTTCTGGGGACGCCCAACCCGGTTTGTCATCTGCCTTTTCTCATGCTTCTCTATCCGGCCTGCCTCTGCGTCGCCGCACGAAGCGGCATTCCGTTCCGGCTCGGCTGGTGCATCGGTATTCCCGGAGCGGCGGCGGCTCTGTACTGGATAGCCGTGGCCGCGCACATGTACGGAGGCTTTTTGTGGCTTCTGGCCGCGCCGTGTTCCATACTTCTCGGCATGTATGTGGCGCTGTGGGGCGGGCTGTTCGCGTGGGGACTTGCAAGACTCGGGACGCTCGGACCGTGGAGGCGCTGTGCGGCCGCCGGGCTTTTCTGGTTCCTGCTGGAGTGGACGCGCGGCTGGTTCGGCACAGGCTTTCCCTGGCTGACGCTTTCCTCGGGCCTCGCGGCGTGGCCGTTCCTGATTCAGCCGGTCAGCGTGCTCGGCGAATACGGTTTTTCCGGACTTCTTGCGGCCGTCGCCTGTCTTCTGTGCGAAGCCGGTCTTCTTTTCAGAGGTGGGAAAGCACGGCGTGAAGGCGTCTGCATGGCGGCGGGAGCGGCCTTCGTGATCGCGCTTGTTCTGGCGTTCGGCGCATGGCGTCTTGCCGTACTGCCGGAAAGACTGGCCCGGCAGGGCGTTCCGGTTTCGTTCTTGCTGGTGCAGGGCAGCGTCCGGCAGGATGTGAAGTGGTCGCCGGAATATCAGCTTCATACGCTGGAAAGCTATATCCGCCTCAGCCTTGAGGGCCTGCGCGCCGACATGCGCGCCCTTGCCGATGGAGAAGAAAACGACGTGCGGCAGGCTCTTGCCTTTTCCATGGGGAATACCGCGGGAGGCGTGTCGGACGGTACGCTTGTCCCTCGACTGCCGGACATGCTGCTCTGGCCGGAAACGGCCATGCCGTTCGCCTATCCTTCCGCTTCGCTCTCAAGGGAGCTCAGGGCCTTTGTGAAGGAGCTGGGTATTCCTCTCATGTTCGGCGCTCTGGGCGTGGAAAAGGAAAGGGACGGGGAAAGCGCGCTGTTCAACCGGGCCTTTCTGCTTCAGCCGGAAGGAGATGCCGGTCATTACGACAAGGAGCATCTTGTGCCCTTCGGCGAATATCTGCCGCCCGTTCTTGACTGGAAGCTGTTCGAACCGCTCCTGCAGGGACTTGGCGGGTTCACCCCCGGAGAAGGGGAACATCTCTTCACTATTCACCCCGCGGGAAGGGAAAAGGTGGACATGGGCATGCTTGTCTGTTACGAAGCCATCTTTCCCGAGCTTTCCCACAGACGGGTGGCGGACGGTGCGCAGATTCTTCTGAACATCAGCAACGACGCCTGGTATGACTTCACCTCCGCGCCCATGCAGCATCTTCAGCTTGCTCTCATGCGGGCTGTGGAGCAGGGCCGTTATGTGGTGCGCGCCACCAACAGCGGCATCACGGCCGTTCTCGACCCGCTCGGCGGCAGACATGCCATGGGCTCGAAGCAGGACGACTACGCCCTGTTCACGGCCGGAAGTCTCACGGGTACGGCACTTGCCTTGCAGGACCATACGTTTTACTTTTATCTTCATCCATGGCTGCCCGCGCTTGCGCTTACGCTGCTGTGCGCTCTTGCGTATCCTGCCCTTCTCCGGAAGCGCAGAGAACTGCCGGGTATGCCTGATTCTGAAAGCCATCGCTGCTGATGGCAGGTATTGCATAAAAAAAGGATAGAATCATGCTTCAGTTGGCCGAACTGCGTTCCCGCTGCCATGCCCTTGCCGAACAGTTCAATTCTCTCTGGGGGCGTCTTTGACCTGCCCACGCGGGAGGCGCGCCTTGAAGAGATAGAAGGTATCATTTCCAGTCCCGACGCCTGGTCCGATCAGGAGGCGCTCACGCCCGTGCTTCGTGAAAAGAGCCGGCTTGAGACCGAGGTGGCCAGCTTCCGGGAGCTGCGGGCCAGCTATGAGGAAATGGAGGAATGGCTCGGTTTCGTTTCCGAAGGGGAGGAAGAGGCTCTGGAAACTTTGAGCGAGCAGGCCGACCTTCTGGAAAAGCAGCTCACCGAAACGGAGATGACGGTTCTGCTCAGCGGTGAAGCCGACCACATGGACGCTCTTCTGGACATTCATCCCGGAGCGGGCGGCACCGAGGCGCAGGACTGGGCGGAAATGTTGGAGCGCATGTACCTGCGCTGGGCCGAAGGACATCACATCAAGGCGGAAATCGTGGACTTCCTGCCCGGTGAAGAAGCCGGCATCAAGGCCGTGACCATCCGTATGCAGGGTGAAAACGCCTACGGCCTGCTCAAGGGCGAGAAGGGCATACACAGGCTCATCCGCATTTCTCCCTATGACGCCTCCGGACGCAGGCATACCTCCTTTGCGTCGGTGGACCTGATTCCCGATGCCGGGGAGATATCGAATATCGAAATCCGGGAATGCGACCTGCGCATCGACGTCTATCGTGCGTCCGGGGCCGGAGGTCAGCATGTGAACAAGACGGAGTCCGCCGTGCGCATCACGCATATTCCCACGGGTATCGTGGCGCAGTGCCAGAACGAGCGTTCGCAGCAGAGCAACAGAGAAAGCGCCATGCGCGTGCTGAAGGCCCGTCTGTACGCCTATGAGCAGAGCAAGCGCGACGCCGCCCGTCAGGCCGATTACGCCGGCAAGGATGCCATCGCCTTCGGCAGTCAGATACGCACCTATACGCTTCAGCCCTACCGTCTGGTGAAGGATCACCGCACCGGATGCGAGTGCGGCGATGTGGATGCGGTGCTGAACGGTCGCATTGATACCTTCCTGAGGGATTATCTTCTCTGGCAGCATGAGCACAGTCGGGGATAGGCGTCCGTTTTTCCTTGCAAGGCAACGGATTTAGGGTTATAGAAGTGTGGCTTGCCGAGATGGAGTCAGGGGACACCCCCGCGCCATAGTCTTTCCCATCCCTGCCGGTATGTCACGGCGGGACAATACCGTATGACGGAGATGTCATGAACAAGAGTGAACTGATCAAGAATCTTGCCGAACAGTCCAATGTGTCGCTAGATGAAGCCACCCTTGTGGTCAACACTTTCGTGGATTGCATGAAAGAGGCTCTTCTTGCTGGCGACCGTGTGGAAATCCGCGGCTTCGGCAGTTTCAAGGTTAAAGAATACGGCTCCTATGCCGGGCGCAATCCCCGCACGGGCGACCGTGTGGAAGTCAGTCCCAAGCGTCTTCCTTTCTTCCGCGCCGGCAAGGAACTCAAGGAATACCTTAACGACTAGCGATATCTCCCGATTTTGAACGGATGTGAAAGGCAGGTTTCCGAACCTGCCTTTTTTCGCGCTCTTCCTGCGCTTCTTTCAGAGGAACATACAAGATGTGTCACGCTTTTTGTGTCTGTCGTCGGAAGGCGCAGGAATTGCGCGGCGTATTTTGGTCGTTGAGGAAGAGAGGTCTTGTTGAAGATGGTTCTTCCGCCGGATTCCGGCGGGGCGGTGTCACGCCTCTGAAAACGGGCCGTACAGCAAAAGAGCATTCGCTTTTTTCTGCTTCTGAGCGCAGGTTCTCAAGGCGCAGGAGAGAAAGAGGGGAGCGTGTTTTTTCTCCGAGCCTGTTTTCAGCCGGATCGTCCAAAAGGGAGCGTCGTATCTTCGCTTCATGCCGGAGTCGGTTGTCCTTCTGTTTTTTTCTTGAGATAACAGGGGTTCTCGCGTAAATTCAGCCGAACGGAAAAAGGACGGAACACTATGTCACTCATGCGTTTTGTATCATGGAACGTCAACGGTTTTCGTGCGGTCAGTAAAAAATCGGACTGGGAATGGTTTTCCCGTACTCAGGCCGATGTGGTGGGGCTTCAGGAAACCAAAGCATCTCCCGAGCAGATTCCCGCAGAACAGCGCGAGCCGGAGGGCTGGCATGCCTGGTGGTCTGCCTCCACGGTGAAGAAAGGGTATTCCGGCGTGGCGGTGTTCAGCCGCAGGCAGCCTCTGAACGTGGAGTATGAACTGCCGGATACGGATTATCACGGGGAAGGACGGGTGCTGCATCTGGAATTTCCCGAGCTGCACTACTTCAATATCTACTTCCCCAACGGCGGAGAAGAGGTGTCGAAGGGAGTATTCCGCCGAGTTCCGTACAAGATGGGATTTTTCAACGCATTTCTGGAGTATGCGGAAGAACTCAGGCAGGACAAGCCCATCGTGGTCTGCGGAGACTTCAATATTTCCCATCGGGAAATAGACTTGGCGCGCCCCAGGGAAAACGTGTTCAATACCGGCTTCCTGCCGGAGGAGCGTGCCTGGATGGACGGCTTCGTGGAAGCCGGGTATGTGGACACCTTCCGTCGCATCCATGGGGATGAAGCGGGCGCCTACAGCTGGTGGTCGTACAAGACCCGGGCGCGGGAGCGCAATATCGGGTGGAGACTGGACTACTTTTTCGTGTCGTCCGAGCTTCAAAACAACATCCGCGATGCGTGGATAGAAAACGATGTTTACGGTTCCGACCATTGCCCCGTGGGGCTGGCGCTGGAGCTGTAGGAGTGCGGCATGCGGGTATGTTGCCCGCCTTGCCGGGGAGAGCAGGGAGAAGATGAACGCCGTGACGACAGAGCATTCAGGCATAAAAAAAGCCCCGATGAAATCGGGGCAAAATATGGGGCGAATAACAGGGTTTGAACCTGCGACCCCCTGGGCCACAACCAGGTGCTCTGCCAACTGAGCTATATTCGCCGTGCAGGACAAGTAATTATTCGATTGAAGAAGAATAGTCAAGCATTTTTTTACAATCCCTTCGGAGGAAGAGTTTGGACAGTTTTCTTATAGAGGGCGGCGTGCCGCTCCGGGGTGTCATTTGCATCAGCGGTTCCAAGAACGCCGCCCTGCCCGTCATCATGGCATCCATTGCCGTGGACGATACGGTGACCTATACCAACGTGCCCGACCTGCGGGACATTCATACCACCATCCGGCTGCTCAACATTCTCGGTCGGGAAGCCTCGCTGGAAAACGGCTCCGTGACGGTGAAAAACGGAGAGCTGGGCATGGAGGCCCCCTATGACCTTGTGAAGACCATGCGTGCTTCCGTGCTCTGTCTGGGACCGCTGCTTGCCAGACTGGGAGAGGCCAAGGTGTCGCTGCCGGGCGGCTGCGCCATAGGAGCGCGTCCGGTGGACCAGCATCTCTCCGCCCTTGAGAAGATGGGCGCGGTCTTTGATTTGGAAAGCGGCTATATCCATGGACGCTGTCCAGGAGGCCTTAAGGGCGCGCATATCCGTTTCGATTTCCCCACCGTGGGCGGCACGGAGAACGTACTCATGGCAGCCTGTCTGGCGCAGGGGGAAACCGTATTGGAGAACGTGGCGCGTGAACCGGAAATTGTGGATCTGGCCAATTTTCTGATACGGTGCGGAGCACGCATTGAAGGACAGGGCAGCACCACCATACGCGTTCAGGGCGTGGAGCGCCTGCACGGCTGCGACTATGCCATTATGCCCGACCGCATCGAAGCGGGTACGTTTCTTGTGGCTGCCGGTCTGACGGGGGGCGAGCTTCTTCTGAAAAACTGCCCCGTCAAGGACATGTCCGCCGTGGTGGATAAGCTGCGCGGCGCGGGCATGGTCATCGAGGAGACGGCGGAAGGGGTTCTGGCCCGTACGGGCACGGCAGGACTCCGTTGCGTGGATATCAGCACGCGGCCGTATCCGGGGTTTCCCACGGACATGCAGGCGCAGTTCATGGTGCTCATGTGCTGTGCCGAGGGGTCCGGTCTGGTGCAGGAGAATATTTTTGAAAACCGCTTCATGCATGTGCAGGAACTGGTGCGTATGGGTGCGGACATCCATGTGACGGGCTCTTCCGCCATGGTGCGCGGCGGCCGCAGGCTGACCGGCGCGCCTGTCATGGCTTCCGATTTGCGGGCCGGGGCCGCCCTGGTGCTGGCCGGACTTGCCGCAGAAGGAGAAACACGCGTGCAGCGCATATATCATGTGGAAAGAGGCTATGAGCATCTTGCCGATAAGCTTTCCGCCGTCGGCGCGCGCATCCGTCGTGTGAAGGACACGGAATAGACGGAACGCTCGCGGCGCGTCGGGTCGTGCAGGAGCCAGGCGCGGAAAAAGGCGCCGCCCGTCGCAGGCTTTTGAAGAATATATCGGCGTTACGGCGAGACGTCGTACCGCCGATATCGGCTGGAAGAGGGGTATGACAGGCGTATCGAAAATGCCGTCGCTTCTTTACCGCCAGAGGTTGCTTCTGGCGTTTGTGGCCGGTTCCGTCTTTGTGCGCGGCGCCGCGTTCGGTGCGGCGCTCTTTCTCCTGCTCATGGTGGTGTCGGGCCGTGAAAGGGCGCTGCGCTATGTCCTTCTTTCCGCCGCCTTTCTGTTTGGCGTCTCGCTGACCTTCCTTGCCTCTCCTGAAGCGCCGGACTGTCCGTCATGGGCGTCCGTTCCGGGGAAATATGTGCTGGCGGAAGGGTGCGTATCGTCCGTAACCGGGCTTCCCGGAGGCAGAGTGCGTCTTCTCCTTGAAGACGTGCGTCCGTTGAAGGAACTTCCGCCCCTGCCTCCGGCACGGGCGGAGGATGTACGGAAGGCTCTTTCACGCAGACCGCCCGTCTTCGTGCCGGGCGGCAGGAAGGATTATCCCGGCAGGATTGTCGAAGACGACGCTTCTCCGGTTCCGGGCCTCGTGAGCATGACGCTGTATGCGGACGATACGGCGCTGTGCGGCCGCCCGGTACAGGGGCAGAAACTGCGCGCCCTTCTTCGGTTCTATCCCGTGTCGGGAAGCGTGAATCCGGGCTCTTCCGACCTCAGAGCCTACTGGGCGGACCGTGATGTCTGGCATAACGCGAGGCCCGGAAGGACAAAGAGCGGTCTCACCTTTCTCGAACTGGAGGCAGACGGGAGCGCCGCGTACCGGGCCTCAGCTCTTCGCGAGACATGGCGCGCCGCCATGGAACGCGTGCTGGCCGAAGACCGGGAATCCGCTTCGACGGAAGGTTTCGGAAAGGCCCCGGAACCTCTGTTTTCTCAGGGACGCGCCATGCTGGTGGCGCTTCTTTTCGGCGACCGCTCCCTGCTTTCCCCGGAAACCGTGGATGTTTTCACCCGGGCCGGACTGGTGCATTCCCTCGCGCTTTCCGGCCAGCATCTCGCCCTTGCCGCCATGGCGGGCACGCTTTTCATTCTGCTGCTTTCCCGTGTGTGGAACGGGCTTTTTCTTCTCATACCCCGGCGTGTGCTCGTGGTGTCGGCCGGGGTGCCCTTCGCCCTGGCCTATCTCTTTCTCGGCGGAGCGCCCTTTTCTCTCATCCGTGCGGCGTTCATGATGCTGGCGGCCGCCTTTTTTCTGAGTCTGCGCCGTCCGTCTGCTCCGCTGGACATCCTGTTCGCCGCCGTCTTTCTGCTGCTTCTTATCCGTCCGCTGGCGGTGTTCGACCTCTCGGCACAGCTTTCCGTGCTTGCAGTGGCGGGCATACTGCTGTCTCTTCCGCTTCTTTCGGCGCTTCATCGCCGCTTTCCCGCAAGAGAGGCCGGAAGAGGACATGCGCTTCTTCCGCTGCCGCGCCGTTTGCTCCACGCGCTCATACGCTGGTCGGGCGACATGCTCTTTCTTTCCTGCGCCGCGCAGCTGGCCGTCCTGCCGGTGCTTGTTTCCGTCTTCGGCGTGGTGAGTCTGAACTTCTGGATGAATATCGTCTGGCTGCCGCCGCTGACCTTCATCACGCTTCCCTGTGCGGCGCTCGGTCTGCTTGCGCTGGTCTCTGGGCTTGGGCCCGTATCCTCCCTTCTCTTCACCGTCGCCGCGTGGCCTGCGGATGTCATACTTGAGCTGCTGGCCGTGCTTGATGAAAACGGATGGCTGCCCTTTGTGCAGTGCCTGCGCCCGCATCCTCTGAGTTGCCTCGGTTACGGCGCCGTACTGACGGCGCTGTTTCTCCTCGCGCAGGCGCGAGTTTCACGACAGCGTGCCGGGACGGCGGTGAAAAGGCTGTTTGTCGCCGGATTTCTTCTGCTGCCCGTCGGGCAGCTTCCGGTCTGGCTGGATATGGTGCAGGCGCATCAGGAAGAGCGTGTCACCCTGACGCTGTTTGATGTGGGGCAGGGGCAGTCCGTGCTGCTGGAGTACCCGGGAGGGAGAATGCTGCTGGACGGCGGCGGCAGTTCCTCGCCGTTTTTCGATGTCGGGCGCAGTATTCTTGCTCCGTCGCTTACTGCAGGCAGACTGCCCCGTCTCGACGCCGTGCTCGTCAGTCATACGGACATGGACCACGCGCGGGGCCTGCGCTGGATACTGGAGCATTTCGAGGTGGGGACGCTTTACTGGTCGAAATTCTCGGCGACGGGAGATTCCGCTGACGGCAGAGCCCTGCAGGAAATTATCCGCAGAAGAGGCGTCCCGGAAAAGGTACTTGCGCCCGGTGACATTCTGCCGCTTTCTCAGGGACTG
>CASFUJ010000001.1 GCA_949297645.1 uncultured Desulfovibrionaceae bacterium | reverse complement strand
CGTTTCCTCCATCATGCGCTATACCGCCGCGCAGATGGTGAAGGCTGCCTCATCCAATGCGGCGGTGACCATTTCCGGGGAAACTGGCACGGGAAAGAGCGTGGCCGCAAGACTCATTCACGAGATGAGCACCTTCGGTACCGGGCCTTTCGTGTCCATCAACTGCGGAGCCGTGCCTGAGGGACTGTTTGAAAGCGCCTTTTTCGGGCATGTGCGCGGCGCCTTTACCGGTGCGGTGCAGAATCACAGGGGAGTCATGGCACAGGCCGCCGGAGGCACGCTGTTTCTTGACGAAGTGGGAGACCTGCCTCTGCGCTGTCAGGTGAAGCTGCTGCAGGCCCTCAGCGAGCGGCGTTTCCGGCCCGTGGGAGCCGACAGCGTGCAGATGTGCCAGTTTAGGCTCATCACCGCCACGAACAGAGACCTTGCCGAGCTCGTGCGGGAAGGGCGCTTTCGGGAGGACCTTTTCTACCGCATCAACGTGTTTGAGCTGCATCTGCCGCCTTTGCGGGAAAGAAAGGAGGACATTCCCTGGCTGCTCACTGCCGTACAGAAGCAGCATGGCCTGCATATTCCCTTTTCGGAAAAGGAACTCGCAAGACTTCGTCAGCACCGGTGGCCCGGTAACATACGGGAGTTCGAGAACGTGGTGCTGCGCCGTGCGGCGGAAACGGATTGGGGATTCTTCCGCCCGTCCGCCGGGCAGGAGGAGAAGACGCGACGTGGGCTGAAGGAAAGACTTCTTGAGGCGGAGAAACGCCTCATTCTCGAAGCGCTGGAAAAACACCGCTGGAGCAGAAACGCAGCGGCGGAGGAATTGGGGATTTCCCGGGTGACGCTGTTTCGCAAAATGCGCGAATTGAATATCTAAGTCGGCCGTCAACGAAAGCTTTTTCATTCGTCGGCAAGCCCGCATGCATGACGACTTTTCGAGAAGTCGGTACGGAGTACTGTTCTTCTGTCGCTTATGAAAGGCTGCCGGAGTTCCGGCGAAGCGGGCGCCGGGAAGAATAATGGTTTTAGCGGCAAACAGAGACTGTCCGCTTCAGTACAGGAGCACGCGGCTTATGTGAAGAGAGGGGGGAAGGTATCTGCGGGGAGACTTCGAAGTGTGTTGCTGAAGGTATCAGCGATACTTGCGCGCCAGTTCCTGTACTTCCTCCTGATTGTCGAGTGAGCCCATGTTGCGGAACGTCCTTGTCATGGTGCCTATGAGTTCTCCGCGTTCGCGCCCATAGTCCTCCTGCCAGTTCTTCCAGAAATCTCTGTTTCTGAGGTACAGCACGAACTGTCCCCAGCGGCGGATGACGTCTTGCGGAACCACATGTTCCAGTTCACAGGCCACGGCGTCGGCCTTGCTCTCGTCAAGCTGCAGCACATGCAGGAAGAATTCGCGGAAAATGATGTGTCTGTGCGTGATGTCGCGTCCTATGTCGCGCCCTTGTTCCGTAAGGTGGATGAGGCTGTAGGGCTCATATTCCACAAGACCCATGGTCTTGAGAACCTTGAGCGTGCTTGTCACGGTGGAGCGACTCACGCCCGCGGCTTCGGCAATGGCGCTGGCCCGGGCTGCGCCTTCCTTTGCCTCTTCCAGAAAGATGATTTCAAGATAGTTTTCCAGAGCCGGGGAAAGGTTTTTCCTTTCCGGCCGGGTCTGACCGGCGTGTTCCGTCATGAGTGCCTCCGCTCTTTTGGGCAGTGTGACGTTTTCGAAGACCGTATTCAAGCCATTTTTTCCGTCTGAACAGACGTATGGTCCAGAGAAAGGCGACAAGCTGCGCAAGCGCCGAGGCGGCATAGACACCGGGAGCGCCGAAGTCGAGTCCGAGTCCGAGACCGAGTGCCAGAGGAATACTCACCGCCCAGCAGGTGAGCGCTCCCACGCGGCAGGAAAGCACGGTGGCTCCCGCGCCGGAAATGATGGCGTTCATAATGCCCGTCATGCCCGTAAGCGGAGCGGAGAGACAGGCGAAGGCCAGAAACAGCGAAGCCTGCTGCAACACGGCGGGCTCGGAAGAGAAAAGCCCCGCCGCAGGTTCGCGCAGAAGCCAGAGCAGCGCCGAGGGTGCAAGCAGCGTCAGACCGGTAAGCGCCGATATTCTGCGGCCGAATGCGTAGAGGCTCTCGCGTTTTCCGCCGCCCAGAAGGTGGCCGGAGAAGATGACCATGGACATATACAGCGCGCCCAGGGGAAACATGAGGATGGCCTGTACGCGCCCGCCCACGCTCATGCCCGCAAGTACGTTTGTGCTGTCCGGCAGAAGACCGATGATGGCGAGGGTGACCAGGCTTCCCGTCTGCGTAATGAGCTGCCCTGCGGCGGCGGGCGTGCCTACCTTGAAGAGGTAGGGCATGGCGCGGCGGTTCCACTTCCACGGGGCAAAGGTCTTTCTGTGAAGCAGGCCGTAGCGTCGTGCAAGCAGAAGATTGCCGGTAAGGCCCAGCAGGGAGCAGGCGAAGGTCGTCCACGCTATGCCTGCCGCCCCATGGGCCGGGAGTGAGAAAAAGCCCAGACCGAAACCGAGATCGCCCAGCAGGTTGGCCGCGGCCATGAGAAGAAGCGTAAGAAGCGGCAGCATTACCTTCTTGTAGGCCCGAAAAATGGAATTGACCATGATGAGCACATAATAGAAGGGGAGCTGACAGCAGTAGGCGGTGAAGAACACGGAAAGGGCGGGTCGCAACTCGTCGGACACGCGCATGGCCGTGAAGAGAAGCGGCGCGGCGAGCATGGCGCACAGGGCCACCGCGGTGCCCATGCCCGCGGAAAGCAGGATGATGAGCCCGGCATAGCGGTTGGCGCGCAGGGCAAGGCCTGCGCCGAGGGACTGACTTACCGTGCTCAGGCAGCCGCTGGCGATGAGCGAGGTGAGGAGCATGAGCAGGGAGAAGATCTGCGCCACCACGCCGGTGGCGGCCTGCACGTCCGATCCCAGTTTTCCGGCCGTCCACACGTCGGTCATGGAAATGACCAGATGGCAGAGCATGAGTCCCATCTGCGGCAGCGTAAGACGGAAAAGCTCGCCGCGGGAAGGCATGTCGCGGCGGGGAGAAGACGGGGCGGTGGAGGAAACGGTGGTGGCGTTCACATGGGTGCCTCATGAAAAAGGACGGCGGCCATGACAGAGTAGGTCGAGTGATGCGATTTGTCAAATAAAGTTATATGAATAAAACTTCAGAAGACTTCACGGCTGAGGCACGGGAAGAAAGGGAAACTGCCGTCCTGCCGGAAGAACGCGGGAAGTTCGCGCCGGAAGGGAGGAGAGGGGAAGGCTTTTTCGAGCTGCGCGGAACAGGTTGTGCAAGGGAGGCACGAGGGGTGAATCGGACCGGGAAGGACGTTTTTTCGGCGGCAGGCGGTTCGGGACTGTCCGTGCGGTTCCGCAGGTTCAGCCGTTGTGCCATGCGGGAGGGCTGTTGAGATGAGCCGGAGGGCAGGCGGGAAGGCTGGAGGAAAACGAGATTTCCGGCACGGCATCCAGACCTGTGCGGAACAGGTTTTGTTATGACGGAGGCTCCGGGACAGCCCGTGCGTTCATCACATGGTTGAGGATGCGCGTTGAGCCTTGCCGGTAAGAAGGGCATCAGACGGGCGAGGAGAGCCGTGCCGGGAAAGAGCTCATGCCGGAAGAGGGGGAAGACGGCGTTTCAGGCAGGGCTATGCCTGTTCCTCCTGTCCCGTACCGTCCTGAGCGTCTTCTTCCTGCGCCGGGGCTTCGTGCTCCTTTTTCCAGGCTTTGATGTATTCCAGCCTTGCCTTGAACTTTGTTTCGAGGCCGTGTTCTCCGGGTTCGTAGTAGGTTCTGCCGAGGAGCGAATCGGGCAGACAGTGCATGTTCGTGAGTTTTTCTTCCGTATGGTGCGCGAACTGATAGCCCTTTCCGTAGTCGAGTTCCTTCATGAGTCTGGTGGGCGCGTTGCGCAGCGCCAGAGGCACGGGTTCGTCCAGCATGGAAAGGGCGTCCCTGCTGGCTTTGGCGTAGGCACGGTCGATGCTGTTGGATTTGGGCGCGAGAGACAGATAGACGACGGCCTGCGCAAGGTGCACGGCACATTCGGGCATGCCGATGAAGTGGCAGGCCTGATAGGCGTCTATGGTGACGCCGAGGGCGTGAGGGTCGGCAAGGCCGATATCTTCGCTGGCAAAGCGCGTGATGCGGCGGGCGATGTACAGCGGGTCTTCCCCGGCTTCCAGCATGCGGGCGAGCCAGTACACGGCGGCGTCGGCATCGGAGTTGCGCATGGATTTGTGCAGCGCCGAGATGAGATTGTAGTGCTCTTCGCCCTGCTTGTCGTACAGAAGCGACTTGCGGGAGGTGCACTGCGTGAGCGTTTCCCGGCTGACGTACACGGCGCCGTCTCTTTCCTCGCCGTTGAGAACCGCCATTTCCAGCGTGGTGAGGGCGGAGCGGGCGTCCCCGTTGGAAAAGACGGCGATGTGTTCGAGCACGCCTTCCTCCATTTCCACGCGCTGCCCGCCGAAGCCCCGCGGGTCGCTGACGGCGCGGGCAAGAAGCGCGGTGACGTTTTCCGGAGAAAGAGGATGGAGCACGAAGACCTTGCAGCGGGACAGCAGAGCGCCGTTCACTTCAAAGGAAGGGTTTTCCGTGGTGGCGCCGATGAGGATGATGCTGCCCTTTTCCACAAAGGGCAGAAAGGCGTCCTGCTGGGCCTTGTTGAAGCGGTGGATTTCGTCCACGAACACCATGGTGCGTTTGCCGTACTGGCGGTTCTTTTCCGCCTGCTGCATGACGGCGCGGATTTCCCTGATGCCGCTGGTGACGGCGGAAAAGTCGATGAACGCGGATTTCGTGCGCCCGGCGATGATGCGGGCAAGAGTGGTCTTGCCCACGCCGGGAGGCCCCCAGAAAATCATGGAGGAAACCTGGTCGTTTTCTATGAGCCTGCGCAGGACTCTGCCTTTGCCGAGAAGGTGTTCCTGGCCGAAGAATTCCTCCAGCGTGCGGGGCCTCAGCCTTGCGGCCAGCGGCTGCGCGCCTTCCTGCTGGAAAAGAGAATGTTGCTCCATGTCGCCTCCCGTATGCGTCCCTTTGCCGGGTGCTCTTCATGGTATCCCCATCCGGCCCGGGAGAAAAGCGGGGCGTCGTCCGGTTCGGGGCGGGACGTGTTTGCCGCCTTCATAAAAAGGGGCTGCCGCGTCCCTCTGCCGGGCTTCGGCCCGTCTCCGCAGGGAAGGGCGCATGCGGGCGCGAGTCTTCCCGCCGGACGGCACTTCGGTACGCCGCAACGAAGGGCCGCGCGGGCGTTGTGTCTGTTTTGCTGCGGTTGAAAAGCATGTTTCGTTCTGCGGGGGAGGCGGGCCGAAAAAAAAGGCCGCCCCGGAGGGCGGCCCGTGTTCAGTCAGAAAAGAGCCTTACATGAGAGCGAAGGCCACGATACCGACGGCGACACCGTACAGAATGAAGGGGCTGACGGTACGGCGCAGGATGTCGCCTTCCTTGCCGATGAGGCCGAGCACGGCGCAGGCGGCCACGATGTTATGGATGCAGATCATGTTGCCCATGGCGCCGCCGGCGCCCTGAGCGGCGATGATGATGAAGTGCTGGGGCACGGTGTAGCCGAGGGTTCTGGCCATATCCCACTGGAAGTTGGCGAAGAGCATGTCGGACACGGTGTTGGAGCCGGTGATGAACGCGCCGAGGCCGCCCACATAGGAGGCGAGAGCGGGCCATGCGCCGCCGGCGAGGTCGGCCAGGCACTGGGCCAGGGCCATGGGCATGGAGACATGGTTGGTGGCTTCGCTGACGCCCGTGCCCTTGAAGATGGACACGAGGGCCACGGCGGCGAGCAGGGAGATGGTGGGGGCCTTCATCTTGGCGAAGGCGGTGGACCAGGCCTTGCTGACCTTGTTGGTGCCGATGGCGTCGTCACGCAGCATACCGTGCAGGAAGATGGTGATGATGGAAACGAGGATGAAGGGCACGGTACCGGGCAGGTTCATGAGGGCGATGTACGAGCCCACGCCTTCCTGACCGAGAATGTTGGAAGCGCCGATGTTGAACATGGGGTCGGTGACGACGGGCTTGAGCTGGAAGACGGGCACGCGGGTCACCACGAGGATGAGGCCGCACAGCACATAGGGCAGCCAGGCCATCATCTGGCTCATGTGTTCCTTGTATTCGGTCACGTCGGAGGGCTTGATTTCGCCAATCCAGTCAGGGTCCCACTTGTCGCTGGAGTCGAAGTCCCAGGTGCCTTCGGGCACGCAGATACCCTTCTGGGTGAGCTTCACGAGAACGCCGAGGCCGATGATGCCGCCGAGCAGGGAGGGCAGTTCGGGACCGACCACCCAGGCGAGAATGAGATAGGGCACGCCGAAGCAGACGGAAGCGAGGAGGCAGTACTTCCACGCGGCGAAGCCTTCAGCCCAGGACTTGTTCTTGCCGTAGAAGCGCGTCATGAAGCCCAGCAGGAAGATGGGCAGGATGAAGAGCATGGGCAGGTGCATGAGGGTGACGTATTCGCCGATGGTCTTATAGACGAGGGCGGGGTCGCCGGTGTTCAGGGCGGCCATGCCGAGAGCCTCAATGGATTTGAAGCCCTGAAGCACGGGAGTGCCCACGGCGCCGAAGGTCACGGGAATGCTGTTGAAGGCAAGGCAGATGACGGCGGCGCAGAGGGGAGGGAAGCCGAGGCCGAGCAGCAGCGGGGCGGCAAGAGCGGCGGGGGTGCCGAAGCCGGCCGCGCCTTCAATGAAGGCGGCGAACATGAAGCCGATGATGATGGTCTGCACGCGGCGGTCGGGGCTGATTTTTTTCATGCCAGCCTGGATGGTTTCCATGGCGCCGCTGTAGGTCAGCGTGTAGTAGATAAGCAGCGCGCCGAACACGATGATGAGCACGCCTGCGGCAGTGATGAAGCCTTCCAGCGTGAGGGCTATCACGCGGATGATGGGCAACTGCCATACGATGATGGCGAGAACGGCGCCCGTAGCCCAGGCCAGCGGCATGGCGCGCATGGACGACCAGCGCAGGCCGGCCATGAGTATCAGCGCGACCAGAAGCGGCGCGACGGCGAAGAGTGCCAGCAGTTCGATGTTCATATTGCTCTCCTCTGACGGTAAGAAGGTAAACGGGCTGATGGAGAAAGGATGGATGTTCTGGCTCTGCCGTGCTCCGGCAGAGGAGCGGGAGCCTTCCGCTGCGGGAAAGGTTTCCGCCCGCCTGTTTCCGTGCCGGGGAAACAGGTATGGGGTATTTTTATCTTCCGATCCCCTGGATGCCGGAAGACGTTTTCTTTCCGCGATGCAGTTGTCGGAAAGGGCGGGTACGGCCCCGCCCTGTGGCGGGGCCGCGTCGTTTTGCTGTTACTTCATGGTGCGGGCGAGCAGCTCGGACATGTGTTCGACTTTGATGGGCGAGTCGTTGGCCGTGGCAACGCCGCGAATCTGCATGACGCAGCCGGGGCAGTCGGTCACGACGATGGCAGCGCCGGTATCCTCGCTGTTATGCAGCTTCTTCCGGCCGATTTCCGCGGAGAGTTCGGGGAACTTCACCGAGAAGGTGCCGCCGAAGCCGCAGCATACGTCCTCTTCGACCGCAGGCACATAGTCGGCGGCCATGTTCAGCAGCGCGCGGGGCTCTTCGGTAATGCCCATGTTCCGCATGTGGCAGGGAGAATGGTAGGTGACCTTGTCGGAGGACTTGTTGAAGTCTCCTTCACGCAGGCCGAGCTTGTTATAGACGAAGGAGGTGAAGTCCATCACCTTCGACGCGAAGATGCCGCCGCGGTACATGTCCGGGGTGCCCTTCAGAAGCTCGGGATAGGCGTGCTTGAGGTGTCCGGCGCAGGAGGCGCACAGGGTGAGGATGGCGTCGTACTTGCCGGGTTCGAAGGCGTTCACGTTCTGCGAGCACACCTGCAGGCTGGTGTCTCTCTGGCCCATCATTTCCAGCGGCAGGCCGCAGCAGGTCTGTTTGAGCGGGAATTCCACATGCACGCCGTGCCTGTTGAGCACGCGCACCGCGGCCACGAGCTGTTCGGGATACACGAAGTCCTGAGCGCAGCCGGAGAAGAGCGCCACGCGGAACTTGGGATTGGCGGGGTTGTTCACCACTTTCTTGAACAGCTGCCGGAAGGACTTGGGCGCCAGCGCGGGAAGCTGACGGAAGCTCTGGTCGCCGCCCATGAGCACCGCGGGCAGGTGACGGATGAACTTGCCGCCCTTCACGGTGAGGGGCTTCTGCGAGAACTTGATGAACTTGAGCAGGCTGTGGAAGCGTTCGCGGTCCTTCATCACCATGCTCATCACGGAGCCGGCGGCGTTGTTGCCCTCGGTCTTGATGATGCGGGAACGGATTTCACGGGTGATGCGCGGCAGATTGATGCCGGCGGAGCACACGTTCTTGCACGATTCGCAGCCGATGCAGTTCTGCACGAGAGCGCGCGCCTTGTCCGCACCGTGGTACAGATAGGTGAGGGCGAGACCCACGGCGCCGATATAGACGTAACCCATCTTGTGGCCGCCGATGAGACGGTACACGGGGCAGACGTTGGCGCACGCGCCGCAGCGCACGCAGCGCAGGATGTCCTTGAAGGCCGGATCCTGGGCAATCTTGAGGCGGCCGTTGTCAAGGAAGACGATGTGCATTTCCTTGCGGCCGTCGGGGCCGACGGCACATTCATTGGCGCCGGCTATCCAGGTGATGTAGGAGGTGATGGCCTGTGCGGTGGCGTTTCTGGGCAGTACCTGCAGTACCTTCAGCGCGTCGGCCACGGTGGGGATGAGTTTTTCAAGACCGGCGAGCACCACATGCACGCGGGGCATGGTGGTCACGAGGCGCAGGTTGCCTTCGTTGGTCACCGTGCCGATGAGACCGGCTTCGGCAACGGCGAAGTTCGCGCCGGAAATGCCCATGTCGGCCTCGACGTATTCACTGCGCAGTTCCTTGCGGGCCACCTTCACGAGTTTCTGGATGTCTTCCCTGTCCTGCTGCACATGGGTCACGTCGGTGAACAGGTCGGCCACCTGATAGCGGGACAGGTGGATGGCGGGCATGACCATGTGGGAGGGGCCTTCATGGCGCAGCTGGATGATCCATTCACCGAGGTCGGTTTCCACCACGCGGAAGCCTTCCTTCTCAAGAGCTCCGTTGAGGTGGATTTCCTCCGCCGTCATGGACTTGGACTTGATGATGTTGTGGCAGTTGTTCTCTTTGGCAATCTTGGCGATGATGCGGTTGGCCTCGGCCCCGGTGGATGCGAGGTGCACATGCACGCCGCGCTTTTCGGCCTGTTCCTTGAACTGGGCGAAAAGCTCCATCATGTGCTGGGCGGCATCGTCCTTGATGTCGGCCACTTCGCTGACGAGCTTGTCCACGTCCATGCCGTCAAAGATACGGACGCGGTTGGCCTTGTATTCGACGGCGAACTTGTCCAGCGTGGCGCGGAGGAACTTGTCGTCCAGCGCTTCCTGAATCTGCCCGTGATATTCCTTCATGTTTTTGACATCGGCCATGTCTTAGTCCTCCAGCAGCACGATATGAAGTTCGAGGGGACCGTGCACGCCGAGGGCGCCCACGCGTTCGATATCAGCCGTACGGCTGGGACCGGTGATGAAGGCCGTGTAGGAAGCTCCGCCGCGGTTGAGAAGGTCGAGCATGAGGTCGTTGGCGTCTTCCAGCTTGTCGAGGAGGGTGGACTTGCGCACCAGCATGACGGACACTTCGGCCACCATGGTGCCGAGGCGCACTTCTTCGCTGTTGGAGTTGACCACGCACGTCACGGTGTCGGCCACGAGGCCGTCCGCCCAGGTGATGCTGGTGTCGAAACCGCCCATATGATCGCGCAGACCGGAGCGCAGCAGCGTGATGTCCGTGCCCGCCGTTTTTTCTTCCAGCACGGCGTACTCTTCATCGGAAAGGCCGGGGGCCGCGATGAAGCGGTCAAGAAGGGTGGGGAAGCCGTTTTCGCTGGCAGGGCCGTACTGCTGACCTTCTTCGGGCAGCAGCATTTCGCAGTGGCGCTTCTTTTCGGTAATGTCCACGGCGTACTGCATGGCATCCGCAAAATCCTTCGCCTCGTAAAGAGACGCGGGAATCGAAGGCGCCTTGGCTTTCACCACTTCAACAAGTTGTTCCTGAGTCATTGTTACTCCTTGGCATTGTTCCGCCGGAATATGCGGTGGGGAGACGGGAAGGCCGGCACGGCAGGGCAGGGCCTTCCCGCCGGTATCAGTCGGGCAGCGTTTCCGCATAAATTTCAATGGGATGCTTGACGAGCACCGCATCCTTGTTCTGCGAGAGCATGTCGGAAAGCTGAAGCATGCATGCCGGGCAGCCGGTAGCCACCGCGGTCGCGCCGGTGCGGACGATGTTGTCGCGCTTGCGCTGGCCTATCTGTTTCGAGAGGTCGTAGTGGAACAGCGTGAAGCTGCCGCCGCAGCCGCAGCAGCGGTCGGCCTCCGCCATTTCCACCAGCTCGTAGTTGGGGTTCTGACGGATGAGTTTGCGGGGCTGTTCGGACACACCGAGGCTCTTTTTCAGATGGCAGGAATCATGGAAGGTCACGCGGGTGACTTCACCCGGGCCGCGCAGGCCCTTGTCCATCTCATCCACATGCAAAACGTCCACCAGGAAGGCGTTGATGTCCATGACGCGCTCGGCCACGGTCTCGATGGTCTTCTGATGTTCGGGCGAGAACTCCGCGGCAAAGTGCGGCCACCATTCCTTCAGCGTGGCGGTGCAGGAACCGCAGGGCGTGAGGATGTACCGGAGGCTGCCGCGGGCAAGCTCGCGACCGATGACGTCGAGATTCTTCCGCGTTTCCAGCACGAAGCCGGTACGGTCGCCGGAGGCGAGAGCGGGAATGCCGCAGCAGGTGAGCTTGGAGGGCATGACCACGCCCACGCCGTGATGTTTGAGTACCTTGAGGCACGCCTCGCCGAGCCGGGTGTAGTATTTGTCGGCCATGCAGCCGGCAAAGAACAGCACACGAATGCCCGTCTGGTCGTCGGTGCGCAGGTCGCCGTACTTGGCGTGGAGCGATTTTGCCGGAAGCCTGGCGATGTGGCGCGAGCCGATGAGTTTCTTGAACAGCGGCATGTCGTAGGTATTTTCACCCTTTTTACGCATGACCAGTCCCTGGAAGGGGGCGGCGCTGCGCATCATGGCGCTGAAGAGCTGCGGATGGGCGAGCAGTTCGCGGAACACGAATTTCTTGATGGGATTGAGCCCGCGGTAGTCCACAAGGGCCTGACGGGCTTCCACGAAGATTTCCAGAATGGACACGCCGGAAGGACAGTTGGCCTGACAGGAACCGCACAGAAGGCAGCGGTTCAGCTTTTCTTCCACGGCGTCCGCGTCTTCAATCATCTTGTGGGCAAGGTTGTCGAGCAGGGCCAGCTTGCCGCGGCTCACGTCGGCTTCCTTGTAGGTTACGCCGAACACCGGGCAGACGGCCTGGCACAGGCCGCAGCGCATGCAGTCGGCCAGCCTGTCGTCCAGCTTCATCAGTGTCTGTGCAAGACGGGAGATGTCGCTCATGATTAAATCCCCGTGATTTTGCAGGCGTTGAACAGGCCCTTGGGGTCGATGGCACGGCGCATGCGCTGAGAGAAGAGAATGGTGCCTTTACTGGTTTCCTTTTCCATCCACTTGGCCTTGGCGGTGCCTATGCCGTGTTCGCCGGAAAGGGTGCCGCCGAGCTTGAGGGCCACGTCGAAGATTTCATCGACGGCGGCTTCCACGCGGGCGAATTCTTCCTTGTCGCGTTTGTCGCAGAGGATGGTGGGATGCAGGTTGCCGTCGCCCGCGTGGCCGAAGGTGCCCATATTCAGATTGTACTTCGCCGCGATTTCGTTGAGGTTTTTGATCATGGCCGGAATCTGGGAGCGGGGAACGGTGGCGTCCTCCAGCACGCAGGTGGGACGGGCGCGGGCAAGAGCGGGCAGGGCGTTGCGGCGGGCCGCCCACAGCTTGTTCTTTTCTTCGGCGTCCTTGGGAATATGGATACCCGTGGCGTTGCACTTCTTGAGCACTTCTTCCACGATGGCGGCTTCGTCGGCCACCTGACCGGGATGGCCGTCCACCTCGATGAGCAGCATGGCGGCCGCGTCCACGGGCAGGCCGATGTTCTGGTCGGCTTCCACATACTTCAGCGTGGCCTGGTCGAGCAGCTCCAGCGTGCAGGGCACCACATGAGCGGCAATCATGGCGGCCACGGCGTCGGCGGCATCCTGAACATCGGCAAATTCCGCGGTGATGGCGCGGGAGGCGCGGGGCGGCGGTACCAGCTTGAGGATGGCCTTGCTGATGACGCCCATGGTACCTTCGGAGCCCACCATGAGTCCGGCCAGGTTGAAGCCGGTCACGCACTTGACGGTGCGGGAGCCGGTTTTCACCAGATTGCCTTCATAGTCATAGAACTCCAGTCCCATGACATAGTCCTTGGTGACGCCGTATTTCAGGCCGCGCAGACCGCCGGCGTTCTCGGCGATGTTGCCGGCCAGCGTGGAAACGGACATGGAGCCCGGGTCGGGCGGATAGAAGAGTCCCTGCGCCTCCACGGCGGCGGCGAACTGGGCGGTGACCACGCCGGGCTGCACCACGGCATAGAGGTCTTCGGAATTGATTTCGAGAATCTTCTGCAGACTGTTGGTGAGGATGACGGCGCTGTCCACGGTGTCGGGCACGGTGCCGCCGGAAAGGTTGGAGCCTGCGCCGCGCACGGTGATGGCAAGGCCCGCCTCATAGCACAGGCGGATGACTTCGCCTATCTGTTCCGTCTGGGTAGGACGAAGAACCAGCGCCGGTACCTTTGGCGGAAGTACGGCGCTGTCGTAGGAGTAGCACTGCCGGTCGGCTTCGCTGGTGAAGACGTTTTCTGCACCCAGCAGAGCACTCAGGTCTTTGACTAGATTCGGACTGATCATGACATCCCCTCCCCAAAGGATTATAGAAGTCAGAAGGTACGGCTACAATTTTTACGATATTATCATAATGGGAAAACCACAAGCAAGGCAAGGGGTTTTTGATATTAAAGGTGAATCCTTTTTTCTGTTTTTTTTCCCCGGCAGAAGTCGGAAAGGACCATTACAGCCTGCCGGCATCAGGAAAAAAATAATGTCCGAACACAGTAACATGTCCTTTTGGCAGACAATTCCATGTATGTAAAAAAGAAAAGTGAATTGCTTTCAGAACGGGAAGAGAGCGGATAAAAGGCGGTCGTGCGGCAAAGAAGGCAGGTAAGCCCCCGCCCCGTTCCGACTGCGTCCGTTTGGGTACGGCGCTATTGACTGTCTTGTAAAATGCGGCTACTTAACTTCTAATAGTAGAAGTTACTTTCTATATTGGAAGGACGGGAGGGCGAGGTCCCGCGGGAAAAAGTACAGGCTTCCGATTGAGGCCCGGCTTTTCGGGACTGCGTACCGCATACGGCCGATGTCGGAAAAGTAGTATTTTAAGGAAAGGAAAGCTATGAGTTCGCTGTCACGGGGACTGGAAATTCTGGAGTTCGTTGCCGCCAATCAGGCCAAGGGAGTAACCTATCCGCAAATCCTGAGCTATACGGGTTTTCCGGCCAGCAGCTGCTTCCGGGTGCTCAAGGAGCTTGCGGAATTAAACTATCTGAATTTTGATGAAGAAACAAGAAAGTACCATGTGAGTATGAAACTGGCCGGAATCGGCGCCAGTGTGACCCGGGAAAACAACATGTCGAAGATTCTGCATCCCTATCTTGAGCGCCTGCGGGAGGAGAGCAACAAAACCTGCAATCTCGGCGTGATGAACAAGGATTGCGGCATGTTTCTGGATGTGCTTTATTCCCATAACAATGCCATCAAGCTGCTTTCCCAGATAGGCGCGCCGTTTCCTCTGCACTGCACGGCCATGGGGAAGGTGCTTCTGGCCTATACTCCTCAGAAAAAAAGGGACAGATTGCTTTCCGCGGACCTTCGCCCTCTGACGGATCGCACCATTACGCAGCGCAGTATTCTCGAAAAGCAGCTTGAGCAGGTGCTCATTGACGGCTATGCCTCGGAGCATGAGGAATCCACACGAGGTATCCATTGTTTTTCAGCGCCCATCTTCGACTATCAGAAGGTGAACGTCGCGGCGGTGAGTATGGCATGCCCCTACTTTGAATTTGAGATTCCCGGAGAGCCGGAGCGAATCATTGCTCTGGTCAAGCGGTATGCCCAGGAAATGTCGGAGGCGCTCGGATACCAGAGCAACTAGGAAGTTTCGAAGACGCGGCGCCCGGCTTTTCCTTATTAAGTAAGGAAAGCCGGCGTCGTTTTTTGGTATGGTGCATATCCTGAAGAAGGTTTCGGGGGGGGGAGATGAGGGGAAAAAGAAGAAATCCAGCAGAGATAAAAAAATAAAATAAATTTTCAAATATGGAATAATGGGTGTTTGTGAGAATTTTACTAATCGTTCCGGCCTTGTTCTCAAGTCATCTTAACAGTGCAAAATCATAACCGTAAAGAAAGTTTTCTTTCCTGGTTATTGACACTTTTAGTAGGAGCGTGTATTGTGTAGCTACTTCCAAATATTGAACTAAGTTTCAACTATAAGAGGCGAACGGAATGTTTGGAAGTGCGATTTTAGCAATAGTATGGAAATAAATTCCATATTTGAAAGTTAGCTTTCCTGTCATTTCGTTACGAATAGGTGTTTGGGTCAAACAGAAGGAGGCGGCATGAAGAAGATTCTTCTTATCAACGGTGCAAACCTCAACCGCATGCACAAGAGGGCGCCCTCGTTCGGCGAGGGGGAGACGACTCTGGAGGAGATTGTGGAATATGTTCGCGCCTATGCAGAAAAGTGCGGTTTCCAGCTCGACCATTTTCAGAGCAACCACGAAGGTCAGATCGTCGATAAGCTTCAGGAAGCCGACGGCGTGTATGACGGTATCATCATCAACCCCGGACCGTTCACCCAGTACAGCCATGCCATTCGTGTGACGCTTGCCTCCCTGCCCATTCCCAGCGTGGAAGTGCACCTTGTCAATATTCATAAGACGGGAGAGCCCACCATTCCGGGGCGTAACGCCACGGGTGTCATCGCCGGTTTCGGTAAGGACTGCTACCTGCTCGGCGTGGATGCCATCCGCCACAGTACAGCAAACTGATGGAGTCCTTTCCGGCGGCCGGGCGGAATGTTTCTGCGCGACCGCTGAAGAGAATAGGCTCAGAAAGGGCTGTTGAAAGAACACAGCCATGTTACAACAGAAGGAGAACACCGTGAATCTTTCCAGACTGTCCACCCTTGTTCTGTCCGTTGCCTTTCTCATGTCTTCTGCCGGTATTGCCGCTGCTGCCGAGCAGACGCCGCGCAAGCTGAAATTCGCCTCCCAGTCCGTGGGCTCTACGGCCTATGCCCGCACCTCGGCCATGGCCAAGGTGATGAATGAGCATCTGCCCAAGGGCTGGAGCGTCGAGATTGCGCCCATTTCCACCGGCGGTGTGGCCGGCACGCTGCTTACGGAAAAGGGCGCCGTGGATCTGGCGGAAGGTATCAACGTGCCCAACAACCTGTTGCGTACCGGCAAGTATCTGCAGAACGGCAAGCCTTTCCCTGCACCTCAGCGTGCCAAGAGTATCCTTGCCGGTACCGACTATGCCTATTTTCTCATCATGTTTACTGAGGACTTCCACAAAAAGTCCGGCTGCGACACCATTGAAGAGGTCGTCGCCAAGAAGATTCCCTTCAATCTTGTGACCAAGGCCCCCGGTTCTGCCGGCGAACTCGGCGCGGTACAGCTGCTGGAATCCATCGGCGTTACCTACGACGACATCAAGAAGTGGGGCGGCAACGTGTATCGTATCGCTCCCGGACAGATGGCCGATATGCTTCGTGAAAATAAGGCCGACGTGTCCATTGACATCGTGGGGCTCGGACAGCCTGCCATGAGCGAACTGACCATGACCACCACCATGTATTTCCCCCAGCTTGCCGACAGCACGCTGGAGAAGCTTGCCACCTACGGTTATGCGCCCAAGGTTATGCCTTCCACGAGCTGGAACGGGCAGGGGCGTGACCTCAGAACCATGGTGAACTCTTCCGCCTATGTGTGCGACAAGGACCTTCCTGATGAAGTGGTGTATGCCATGGTAAAGGCTATCTGCGAAAACAAGGATGAGCTTGTGAAGCTGGTTCCCGTCATGGAACAGTACGACCCCAGCCTTTCCGCCGAGCCCGCGCTCAATGGTCTGGAACTGCATCCCGGCGCCGTGAAGTACTACAAGGAAGTCGGCCTCATCAAGTAAAGAACGCATGCCCTCCTGCGCCCTCGGGGCGCAGGAGGGGGGATACCCTATAAGGAGTTGATATCATGAGCAGAAAAGTTATGTTCACCCATCCTATGATTGAATCCGGCCTGGCCGGGATGCAGGCTCTCGGATATGATATCTTCTGCCCCAAGCAGAAGATGAGCCGCCAGGAAATTCTGGATATGTGCTCTCCCTATGAAGCCATAGTCTGCCCCAACTTCAAGGTTGACCGTGAAGTCATCGACCGCATGCCCGATTTGAAGATTATCTGTGCTTTCGGCGCGGGCTATGACAATATCGATGTTCCTTACGCTACGGAAAAGGGCATTGTTGTCGCCAACATGACCGCCGTGCATGAAGTGACCGCCGAATTCGGTATTGCCCTCATCGCCGCTACCATGCGCAATATCGCCCGTCTCAACCATGAGCTGCGTACGGTGCCCGGTCTGCCCTGGGGCCCCATTGCCAACCTCGGCCACAGCATGCGCAACAAGACCCTCGGTATCATCGGCATGGGACGTATCGGCCGCGGTGTAGCCAAGCGCGCCCTCGCCTTCGGCATGAACATCATCTACAACAACCGCAAGAGCGTGGGTGAGGAGCTTGAAGGCTTCCTCGGCGGCGCGAAGCTGGTGAGCCTTGAAGAACTGCTCCGCACTTCCGACGCCGTGTTCATCAACGCTCCGCTTACGCCCGAGACCTTCCACATGATCAGCGACAGGGAACTGGAGATGATGAAGCCCGATGCTTACATCTTCAACCAGGGGCGCGGCAAGATTATCGATGAAGAAGCCCTTATCCGTTGCCTCAAGTCCGGCAAGCTTGCCGGCGCCGGCCTCGACGTGTTTGAAACCGAGCCCAATATCAATCCTGAACTGCTGAAGTTCCCCAATGTGGTCGTGACGGCTCACATGGGCACTTCGACCTACGAGGATAAGGCCGGTATGGTCGCGGCTGCCGGCGAGAATATCATCGAATACTTTGAGCACAAGCGCTTCCCCCATATCGTGAATCCCCAGGTGCTGGCCAAACTCGGTCTGTAGCATACTGCCGCCGGTGGAGCCGTCTGCCGGCGGTTTTCTTTCAAGGGACAGGACATCCTCTATGTTCCGTACAAGGAGTGCAGCCATGGAAAACTTCCCTGACTTTGTCGATATCGACCCTGCGCGCATCGTCGCACGCTGCGCAGGCGGGATTAACAGCGACTGGATGCTCATTACCGCCGGAAACAAGACAAGCGGTGCGGCTACCATGACCATCAGCTGGGGAGCTTTCGGTTTTCTGTGGGGTAGAAATCTTGCCGTGGCCGCGATACGCAAATCGCGTCACACGCTGCCTTTCATCCTTGAAAACAGAGCGTTCTCCCTTGCTTTTTTCGACGTCTCATACCGTGACAAGCTCACATACTGCGGTCGTCACTCCGGGCATGCCTGTGATAAAATTGCCCATTGCGGATTTACGACGCTGTTTGATGACGAGGTGCCGTTCTTTGCCGAATCGGAGACAGTGTTGCTCTGCAGAACCATGTACGCCGGCGATATCGACCGCGCAGGCTTTGTGGAGCAGGCACTGTTCGATGAGTGGTATGGGCATGGCGTTCATAAGGACGACATGCATACGGTACTCTTCGCGTCCATTGAGAGAGTGCTGACGCGAAAGCCCGTTCTCAACTGATATTCCTTTTCACTTATTGGAAACGCCTGGCCGGGGATTTGACTCCGGGTCTCGTTTTGCACCTGAAAAAGCTCCTGCCGGGCAGGCTCGACCGACTTCGGCCTGAATAAGCAGCCTTAACGACTCTGCCTCTGGTTCGTCAGAAGAAGGACTACTCATGAACACCGAAAAAGGCATTCTGGAAAATACGATTGTTCCTATAGTTCTCGGGATACTCGGCGTAGGCTGGATGGTTTCCCAGATTCTGTTCTCCTTCGTCATCCCCATTCATCCGCTGGTTCTGCTCCCCATCTTTCTGTCCTTCGCGTTCTGCATAGTCTGCCTGAGCTTTCCCTTCCCGGGCAGCAGCAGGTGGCCCGTCCTGCGACTGCTGGACTTCGCAGTCATACCGTTGTGCATCTGGGTGGGATACCTTTTCTATTTTGACTCTGAGCGCATCCTTACCCGTATCCCCTACATTTCGGAAGTGATGAGCGAAGACCTCATCGCCTTCTACATCATCATGCTTCTGCTGCTGGAAACCATGCGCAGGGTCCTGGGACTCAACCTGCTGGTTTTCGTAGGCATATTCATCGTCTATGCCTTTTTCGGCGATAAACTGCCCGGTCTTCTCCATTTCCCCGGTTTCAACGTGGAAGCCTTTGCGGAAATCATGACCATGGGTTCCGAAGGTATCTTCGGTTCCGCTCTCGGACCTACCGCCAGCTATATTTTCTACTTCATCATTTTCGGTGCCTTTTTTGCAGTATGCGGCGGCGGTCAGGTGCTGATTGATATCGGCATGAAGGTCAGCGACCCCAAATCCGGCGGTCCCGCCAAGGCGGCCGTTATTTCGTCCGGCCTCATGGGCATGGTCTCCGGTTCCGCGGTGGCCAACGTCACTACCACCGGCGTAATGACCATTCCCATGATGAAGAAGGTCGGCTACAAGCCCCACGAAGCGGGTGCCATTGAAGCGGTGGCCAGCACCGGCGGCCAGATCATGCCTCCCATCATGGGCGTGGGTGCCTTCATCATGGCGGAACTTCTGGGCATGAGCTACGGCACCATTGCGCTCTCGGCCGCCATTCCGGCCATCGCCTATTTCGGCTCCGTGTTCATGCTGGTAGGGTTTCTGGCCAAGAAGAACGTGTATCTGAACGGCGCCATCAAAGTTGACGACAAGGAACTTGTCATCAAGACGGCTCCCATTCTTCCCCGTCTGTATCTGTTGCTGCCCTGCATCGTGCTGGTCACGCTGGTGATGACCGGTTATTCTCTGCGTCTTTCGGCCTGCTACTCCACGCTCGGCGTGCTTGCCCTCAACCTCGTCAACCGTAACCGTCTTGGCCTTCGCGAATTGTACAGCGCCTTCATGGACGGCATCCGTCAGGCCGCGAACATCACCATTCCCGTGGCCGGTTGCGGTATCATCATCGGTGTGGTGGTGCAGTCCGGTCTGGCCAACAAGTTCTCTTCCCTGCTGGCCGTTCTCGGCGGCTCCAGCCTGCTGGTGGCCCTTCTGCTCGCCATGGTCTGCTGCATGATGCTCGGCATGGCCATGCCTACCGTGGCGGCCTACCTCATTTCCGTCACCCTGTTCGCTTCTCCTCTGGTGAATCTCGGTCTGCCCATCTTCATCGCGCACATGTTCTGCTTCTACTTCGGCGTCATGGCTCAGCTCACGCCGCCCGTGTGCGTAGCATCCTTTACGGCTGCGGGCATAGCGGAGGCAAACGCATGGAAAACAGGATGGACGGCGTTCAGCTACGCCATCGTGGCTTTCCTTGTTCCCTTCGCTTTCGCCTACGAACCTGCGCTGCTTCTCCAGGGTGCGTTTATGGATACGGTTACGGCCGCCATATCCCTCTTTGTGGGCAGTTACGGTCTGGCTGTCGCCATATCCGGATTCCACACGAAACCTCTGGCCATGCCCTGGCGCATTGCCGTTGTGGCCGCGTCCATCTGCTGCATCATTCCCGGTCTCATGACCGATATTATCGGATACGCCGCTCTGGTAATCATTCTGTTCATCAACCGCGACAGGAAGAAGCCCGGCGCCGCCGCGCCTTCAGAGCCTGCAGTGCAATAATTTTTCCCGTTGCTTCAGCAGCCTGTCCTGCATGTGCGGGACAGGCAAAACCTCAAGGAGAGAAAACATGGCTGATATCAAGGAACTCATCTACAAGTACGGGATTGTTCCTGTCGTGGCCGTTGATACGCGTGAACATGCAGCTCCTCTGGCCAAGGCTCTTTGCGCCGGAGAACTGGAAATCGCGGAAGTCACGTTCCGTACCGAATGTGCGGCTGAAGCCATTGCCGATATGCTGGCCGCCTGTCCCGGCATGCTCGTGGGCGCCGGTACCGTGCTTTCTGTCGAACAGGCCCGCAAGGCGCTGGATGCCGGTGCGAAGTTCATCGTGACGCCCGGCTTCAGTGAAGAGATTGTCAGATTCTGCCAGGAAAAGGGTGTTCTGGTCATCCCCGGCTGCTCCACGGCTTCGGATGTGCAGAAGGCCGTGGCCTGCGGCCTTGACGTGGTCAAGTTTTTCCCTGCAGAAGCTGCGGGCGCTCTGAAGATGATTAACTCCCTTGCCGCCGTCTATCAGGGCGTGCGCTTCCTGCCCACGGGGGGAATCACCCCAGAAAAGTTCTCGGAGTATCTGCTGAACCCCAACGTCATCGCCGTAGGCGCAAGCTGCATCACGCCCCGTGCCCTCATGGAAGCCGGAGATTTCGACGCCATCCGCAAGCTGGCGCGCGATGCCATGTTCGCCGTGCTCAATTTCCAGTTCTGCCATATGGGCATCAACTGTGACACGGAAGAGGAAGGCTACAGGAATCTTTTCCGTCTGGCGGATATGTTCAATCTCGTCATGGGCGACACCCGCAGTTCTTCCTATGTCGGCCATGAGGTGGAAATCACCAAGATGCCCTTCGTGGTGCGCGGCCCTCACGGTCACCTCGGATACTATACCGATAATCTGGAACGTGCGGTCTTCTATCTGGAAAAGAAGGGTGTGGAATTTGACCATGAGCATGTGAAGCCCTTCAACGGCAAGACGTATGTCATTTATCTCAAGGAGCAGATTGCGGGCTTTGCCGTACATATTGAGGAACGCAACGACCACAATCCGCCGGCCTGGGAACATCGTGACGTTATCAAGGCCCGCATTGGCTGGAAGGACTAAGGGCATGAGCATAGAACTTATCCCTCATACAGGGCGACTGAATGAAGGCGTGCCTCTCGACTACAGCGAGGCGCCTGCCATTACGCCGCAGATGTATCAGGAGCGCACTGCCGCTCTTCTTGAAGCCGGCAGAGCGTTTACCCATCTGGTCATCTATGCGGACAGGGAGCACTTTTCCAATCTGGAATATGTTACCGGTTACGACCCCCGTTTCGAGGAATGTTTTCTCATCCTTCAGAAAGGGGAAACGCCGGTCCTTGTTCTGGGTAACGAAGGCATGGGGCAGTCTCTCTGCATCACGATTCCTGTGAAGCGCGTTCTCTGTCAGATGCTCAGTCCTCTGGGGCAGGCCCGTGGAAGCAGCCAGTCTCCGGCAGGCATATTCCGCAGTGCGGGTATGGATGAACGGTCTCATGTAGGCCTTCTGGGCTGGAAGAGCTTCTGCTCAAGGGAAACGCCGGCGTGGGAACATACCTTTGAGGTGCCGTCCTTCTTGGTGGACGCCCTCCGGGAGGTCTGCCCGGATGTGCGCAATGCCAACGACCTCATGATGGACAATCAGAACGGTCTGCGCATGACGCACGGCGCCGAGGAACTTATCCTTTCCGAACTTGCCTCCACCAAGGCCAGTCGCAAGACCTGGGATTTCATCTGTTCCCTGCGCCCCGGTCAGACGGAACTGGAGGCTTCGCAGGCCTTCAATATCGACGGTGAGCCCTGTCCGACCCATCCCAATATCTGCTTCAAGGGCAGGGGCATACTCAGTCCCGATTCGTGGACGCGTCTGGAATACGGCCGGGATATCGCTTTCGGCATGGGGTATCGTTGTGCGCAGATACACCGCGTGGGAGTGTACGCACGCGACAGGGAAGAGTTTGAGAACAACTTCCCCGGCGCTTACGAAGGACTGTACAAGAAGTACTTTCAGGCGGTGTGCGTGTGGTATGAGTCCCTCGCCATAGGCGCGACGGGCGGAGAAGTCTGGCAGGCTGTACGGGACGCCATCGGCTGTTCCTATGCGGAGTTCGGTATCGGTCTCAACCCCGGCCATGTCATCCATACGGAAGAATGGACGAATTCTCCTTTCTCGGAAGGGGATGGAACCGTACTGCGTTCGGGGATGATGCTGCAGTGTGACTTTACGGCCCGCCAGAGCCGTTACAGCAATCTGGGAGTGCACATTGAAGACGGTGTGATTCTGGCCGACAAGACCATGAGGGATCGTATTCAGAGCATGGCCCCCCTCTGCATGAAGCGGATGCTGGAGCGCCAGCGTTTCATGCGCGAGAAGCTGGGCATACGGCTGCACGATGAAGTGTTGCCTACGTCTGACCTGGCCGGGTTGCTGTTCCCCTTCCTGGCAAAGCCCGACTGCGTATTTGCCCGGAAAAACTGAAGAAGGGAACGTATTGATGCCTGACGGCATATCCCCCGGCCGTCAGGCAGCGTTTCCGGGCGGAAGCCTTTCGTTTCTGACCATCAACATGACATCTGCAAGTGTTCCGAACGTCTTTCGGAACAGGAGGAAAACATGCCTCGTTTCATCAGAGCCTATGATAATCATAACGAACCCATCATTGACGCCAACGATGATTTTCTGCCCCGCACCTATTTCAATATTGTGCGGTTGAAGAAAGGCGAAACGCACTATACCTGCGTCGAAGGTTATGAAACCTGCTGGGTGCTTACCCATGGTCGTTGCAACATAGATGTGGACGGCAAGGTGTTCGAGAACGTCGGCAATCGTGACAGTATCTGGGCGAACCAGCGTTCCGACTCCGTGTATGCCCCGGCGGGGGCGAAAATCAACGTCACCTGCGTGTCGGACGATGTGGTGATTTTCGTTGCCGGCGGCCGCTGCGAAGAATACCACGAACCCTATCGCATCAAACCTGAAGATGTGAAGCCTGTGGAAGTCGGTTCCGTGGAAACCCATTCCCGCCGCGTCATCAATCATATTCTCGGCGCCAAGGATGAAGGCCGCACCGGCAATCTGCTGGTGAGTGAACTGTATGCCGACCCCGGATGCTGGGCCGGTTATCCGCCTCACAAGCACGGCAACGATATTCCCCGGGCCGACGGCACCTGGAAGGAAACCGGCTTCGAGGAAGTCTATCACTTCCATTACAATCCCGAAAACGGCTTCGGCGCACAGTTTGACTATGTAAAGGGAGACGAGGCCTCCCCCCGTGTGTGGCACATGCGCTCCGGTGATACGTTCCTCATTTCCAAGGGCTATCATCCCGGAGTGACCTCTCCTGGTCATGCCGCGTACATTTTCACCATTCTTGTCGGCCATACCCAGCACTCGCTGGTGCAGAACTTCGACCCTGAGTATGCCTATCTCAGCAAGCAGCTTCCCGGTGTGCAGGACATGGTGGCGCTGTTCACCGGCGACAAGAAGTAGGGAGAGAACCATGAGAATCATTGTTTCCGACTGCGACCATGTCAATCTCAATGAAGAAACGGCGGTTCTTGAGGCTGCCGGGCTTTCCTTCGAGCTGAAGCAGTGCCGTTCGGAGGACGACCTCATCCGCGAATGTAAGGGCGGGGAGATTTTCATCAACCAGTACGCCCCGTTCACCCGTCGGGTTCTGGAAGCGCTGCGTCCTGAAATCAAGCAGATTGTGCGTTACGGCGTAGGGGTGAACAATATTGATGTCGCCGCGGCCACCGAGCTTGGCGTGCAGGTGTGCAACGTGCCGGACTACGGTATGAACGAGGTGGCGGACCAGGCGCTGGCCCTGACGCTGGATCTGACGCGCAAGGTATCCTTCATGAATGCCGGCGTACGCAAGGGTCGCTGGAACTATGAGGATTCCATTCCGCTGTTCCGCCTTTCCGAGCAGACGCTGGGCGTTGCCGGTCTTGGCCGAAACGGACGTAATTTTGCCTTCAAGGCAAAGGCGCTGTTCGGCAAGGTCGTGGGCTATGACCCGTACTACAAGCCCAATGCGGCGGACGGTACGGACTACATCGAACCGGTGGACCTCGATACGCTGCTGCGTACTTCCGATGTTGTAGTGCTTCATATGCCTCTTACCGCGCAGACGCGCAATATCGTGAATGCCGGGGCCCTGGCCAAGATGAAGCCCACTGCCTATATCGTGAATACGTCCCGTGGCGGCCTCATCGACGAAGTTGCTCTTGACAAGGCTCTTGCCGAGGGCTCCATTGCCGGCGCCGCGCTGGACGTAACGGAGAAGGAGCCCATTGATTTCGACTCTCCGCTGCTGCGTCATGAGAACTTCATCTGTACGCCGCACATGGCCTGGTACTCCGAACAGGCGGCTTCCGAGCTGAAGCGCAAGGTCGCCGAGGAAGCTGTGCGCTTTGCCCGTGGGGAAGCCCTGCGCAGCCCCGTAAACAAGATTTAGAGCGTCATGTCCGGGCCGGCCTTCCGGCCGGCCCGTCAGGGAGTGCAGTATGAGCATGAATCTGTTTGATCTCACCGGCAGAAAAGCCATTGTCACCGGCGGAACCAGAGGACTCGGTCGCGGCATGGCGGAAGGGTTGATGGAAGCCGGTGCGGAAGTGGTCATCGTAGGCACTTCCGATACCTGTTTCTCCGTTGCGGAGAGTTTTTGTGAACGCGGTTTCCGCTGCCACGCCGTGAAGGCCGATTTTCATAATCGGGAAGAAGTGTACCGGGCGTTTGCGGAATGTGTGGAAAAGCTGGGGGGAACGCTGGATATTCTGGTAACGGCGCACGGCATACAGCGTCGTCACAGCGCTGAAGAATTCCCCATGAATGAATGGGATGAAGTGTTGAACGTGAATCTTGATTCCGTGTTCATCCTCTGCCAGGAAGCGGGCAGAATGATGCTCAATGCCGGACGCGGCAAGATTATCAATGTGGCGTCCATGATATCCTTCTTCGGCGGGCAGACCATTCCTGCCTATGCCGCGTCCAAGGGGGGCATTGCTCAGCTCACCAAGGCTCTTTCCAATGACTGGATGAAGCGCGGCGTCAACGTGAACGCCATTGCTCCCGGATATATGGCTACGGATATGAATGTGGCGCTTACGGACAGGAACAATCCTCGCTTTCAGCAGATTGTGGACCGGATACCGGCGGGACGCTGGGGAACCCCCGATGATATGAAGGGGACGGTGATATTCCTGGCCTCGGCGGCCAGCGATTATCTCGGTGGAGCCGTGATTCCCGTGGACGGTGGCTATCTGGTAAAATGAGAGGTTGAGCATGTCCCATACCAGACCATGGCAAGTCGCCGTCATCGGCGAATGTATGATAGAACTGCATAAGGAAGGAAACCGCCTTGTGCAGGCGTTCGGCGGCGATACGCTGAATACGGCGGCCTATCTTTCCCGGATATGCGGCAAGGACATCCATGTGGAATATGTTTCCGCCGTAGGTGCGGCGGATACCTTCAGCCATGAGATGCTGGAGTTCTGGCATGCTTGTGGTGTGTACTCTTCGTTGACGCAGCGTATCGTCGGAAAGCTGCCCGGCCTGTACGCCATAGACGTGGATTCCACAGGAGAGAGACATTTTCAGTACTGGCGCAGTGAGGCAGCGGTACGCTGCTGCTTTGAAACGCCCGAAGCCGATGCGGTGATTGCCCGTCTCGAAAACTTTGATGCCATACATCTGAGCGGCATAAGTCTGGCCGTGCTTTATCCTGAAAGTCGGGAAAAGCTGCTTTCCGCCGTCGAAAGGCTGGCGGAACGCGGAGTGAAGATTTCCTTTGACTTCAATTTCCGTCCCCATCTTTGGGGGAAGGAGCCGGAAAAGAATTCCGCGCCCCATTTCCGTCGTCTGGCGCGGGTGTGCCGCTGGGTATTCCTGTCCCCGGAAGAGCTGCGCGCGGCGGGATACTCCGCATGTGACTATGATGACCCGGCCTTTCGTGCGGCCATTGAGGAACTGGGCGCCGAAGAAGTTGTCGTCAAGAACGGCGGCAGACCCTGCCTTGTGGTAAACAACAGGACCGGTTTTACCAGCCTCATTGAGCTGGGCAGTATGCTGGCGCCGAAGGATACCACGGCAGCCGGTGATTCCTTTACTGCCGGTTATCTGGCCGCCGTCCGTTATGGGCTTTCCGCTGAAGAGGCCGTGCACCGCGCTCACCGGCTGGCTTCCTCGGTCATCATGTATCCGGGAGCCATCATTCCCGCGGAAGCCACGCCGCAGATTTTTGCGGATTGTCAGAGCGCATGAACATTGAGGCTCTCCCCTCGGGAGAAGCCGTTGAAAGGATGTTTCCATGAGTAGCGAATCTTGTCCCTACTGCCACGGCGGGCCGGCTTTGGCCGACTTTGCCATAAAAGTCGGTGATATCTCCGAGTATTCTTCCCTGTATCTTTTTAAGGAGCAGAGTCATCCGGGACGGATGGTTGTGGCCTATCGCGGTCACGTCAGTGAGATTGTGGATATTACGCCCGAGCAGCTTCAGGGCTTTATGTCCGATGTAGCCCGCATAGCCCGTCTTATTCATAAGATGTTTCATCCGCAGAAGGTGAACTACGGTGCCTTTGGCGATTTGAATCCCCATCTGCATTTCCATCTGGTGCCGAAATATGAAGGACAGTTTGAATGGGGAGGAACGTTTCAGATGAATCCCCGTGCGGTGATACTCTCTGATGAAGAGTATCAGAGTATGATAGAACGTATCAAGGCGGAGTTGCCCGGCGTGTAGCGACGGGGCTGCGCGCAGACGCTGAGATGCGGGAGGGAACGTTCTCCTCCGTTCCCGTCGGCTGAAGGGCCGTTGCCGACAGGCAACCGCCCGTGATGTTTCATGAGATGGTAGAGCGTTTTGGCATTGAAAAAGGTTAAAAGCGAGGCGGCGGCACAGCGCCGCCCGGCCCGAACTGAGCGGAAAAACTGTGTTTTTTCCGCGAAACGACAGGCCGTATGGTTTGAAAATGCAAAGCATTTCAAACGGAAATTGCTCTATACTGGAAAAACGACGCTCTCCCGGCGTATGGAGGGGCGTCGTTTTTTTCGGAATCGGCTGGCGAAGAGGCTGATTGATGGACCATTTCGCCGTGCAAAAGTAAAAATATTCTTGAGCGCTGAGAAAGGGAGCGCGTTGTTTCCCGAGACACCGGTTTGTTGACACTGGGGAAATTTTTCCGGAGAAGAGAAGCCCGGGCATGGTTGCAGCATGTCCGGGCCCGGGGGATGCGGATATCGTGCAGACAGAGCCTTTCGGGCTTTGCCTTATCAGAAGGAAGCGGGGAAGAGTTTGGCGTCGAGGGGCTTGAAGTTCTTTTTCATAAATTCCTTGCCCGCCCCGGTATCGGTGCCTACGATGGTGATGACGCTGCCGACCTTGCCGTTGGAGGTGAAGTAGCTGATGCCCTTGGCCTGAGCCTGGGAGAACTCTCCGATATGGGAATCACCGGAAGCCGCAGGCTCGGAAACGGTGAAACCGCCCGATTTCATGTTGGTAAGGGTCTGGGTGGCGAGGTCCTTGGCAGGAAGAGCGACAGGCGTGACGGCGATGCTTACCGCACCCTTGTGGTCGGGGGCCTGTACTACGGCGAACACTGCGCCGTTGGCGGATTGCACGGGTTTGGGCATAGTCCAGCCGTCGGAAAGGGTAAGCGTGAAGTAGTCGGTTTTCACATTCTCGGCAAGCGCAGCGGAGGCGAACAGAAACACGCTGACAAGTCCGGCGGTCAGGAAGGTCAGGAATCTTTTCATGGTATTCTCCTTATTACAGATGACGTCCGGATGGAATATACCGTAACCGGGGTCGGAAAAGAACGTCTTTTCCGCACGGATGGGAAGGCAATACATGGAGGAACGCATCTTTTTCGAGGATGTCCGTATTTTCTCATGAACAACAGAATTATGACCGGAGGAGAGTACCGGGCCCATAGAGACGAAAGCCCGTGTTCAGCGTTCATCAAGAGCGAGTATGATATGAGTGAGAAGTTCCACGGAAGGCGGCAGCACGCTTTCATGGAAATCGAAATCCGGGGCATGATGTCCGGCGGCAAGGCGGCTTCCCAGCATGAGGTAGGCGGCGTCGCCGCCCTGATGCTGCACGGCGTCCATGTACACGCAGGCGTCGTCGCTGCCGAAACCGGGAGCGCTGTCGCGGATGAGCTCCGGCCGGAACCAGGGCACAAGACGCGCCGCTTCGCGCACGATATGCCGCATGCTCTCGTCGCTGTCCGCGCTTTTCGAGCCTCCCATGATTCTGATATGACAGGCCTGCTCATACATGGCGGCCGTGTGTTCGAGGATGGCGCGGCAGTGTTCGAACATGTAGTCGTTGACGGCGGAGGTGGCGCCGCGGGTTTCGCACGCCATGCGGGCAAGGGCGGGGATGGTGTTGCGGCCGCTGCCCGCTTCGAGCCTGCCCACGGTCACGCGGGAATCGCCTTCGCCGTGGCGGGGCAGGGCGTGCATGTTGAGAGCCGCGCTTGCGGCCGCCAGCAGGGAATTGGCTCCCCTGTGCGGTTCGGCTCCGGCATGGGCGGCACGGCCCCGGAAGGTCACGTCGAACTTCGTGGTGGCCAGAAAGCCCTGTGCGCCGCACACGAGGGCGTGGTCTTCATCCGCCCGCATGCCGATATGCGCGGCCAGAACGTGCCGTGCCCCCTCAATCCAGCCTGCGGCGGCCATGGCCTGCGCGCCCCGGCAGCCTTCCTCGCCGGGCTGGAAGAGCAGCCGGACGTTGTGCTTCAGGCCGTCGCGCAGAGGTGCGAGCGCATGGGCGAGGCCGAGGCCTATGGCAATATGACCGTCGTGTCCGCAGGCGTGACTGACGCCTTCATGAAGCGAGGCGAATCCTTCCTTTCGGGGGCGATGGGAGTCTTCGCAGCTCTCCGTCACGTCCACGGCGTCGATGTCGAAGCGCAGCACGGTGTGCAGGGGCAGGTCGGGGCGCAAATCCGCCACGACTCCGGTGACGCCGTTCATGCGTTCAAGCCACTGCTGTGACGCGCCCTCTTCTTCAGCCCGACGCCTTGCCGCAAGCAGCGTATCGTCTTCCGGCACTCCCATGCGCGCCTGAGGAGCGCTGACCTGCTCTCCCACCACGGGAGAAAGGCCGAAGGTTTCCAGTTCTTCCGCGATGCGCGCCGTGGTCCAGAACTCCGCCATGCCGGTTTCGGCGTGGCGGTGGAACAGACGGCGATAGGCCGTCAGTGTTTCCTGAGAGAGGAACGGAGGAAGAGCGTTCATGTTTGCCGTGGAAGAAAGGGGGAAGGGCGCGTGTCCCTTCCCCCGTGCGGTATGAGGTTGTCCTGAGAAAACGGTCGTGCCGGTCGGAAAAGTGCAGGCGGCCGGCGGGGATATCCTGTGGTCTTTTGTCTGCGGGGTGAAGCCGCGTCAGATTCTCAGGCTGTCGCGGATGTCGGAGAGGCGGTTGCGGGCAAAGAGCAGGTAGGAGATGATGAGCTCTCCGGAGTTGAAGGACGACGTGATGTACATGGGGTCGTAGTTGCAGATGAGGTCCATATAACGCATGGCTTCGGCCATGTTCTGTTCGTTGTTCTTGTTGCCGATTTCGGGATAGAGCTCATACATGGCCTTCAGGTAGTCGCGCACCACATAGATGACGCCCTGCGCCTCGTAGATGCGGTTGTCCAGCGTGTAGAAGGGCAAATCCTGACTGTCGTTGAGAAGGCCGAGGGCGTAGCCGAACACGGTTTCGCCGAGGATGAGGTTGAAGGCGGAATAGATGTCGTCCGTGCGGCAGTTATAGACGGCCTTGCCCGTAAGCAGGTCCTTCTTGTACTGCTCCGTCATGGAAAGCGCCTTTTTGAAGGAGCCTTCCGCCGAGGGAATGAACAGCATGCCCCAGCGCTGGGGGCTGATGGCGAAGTAGTTGAGACGGGCGTTGTAGAGCAGGTCGTTCTCACGGTCGTTGTTGCCGAGCTTGGCGATGACCGTGGAATAATGGTCGAACAGCATCTTGGTGGCCACATAGGTGCCGAACTGCCGGTAGGCGCGGTTGTCCATGATCCAGCGGTTGAACAGAATGTCGTTGGCCGTCCAGCCGAAGGTGGAATCAAGTTCCGTGCTCATACGATTGGTCAGGGCGGAGAGAAGCGCCGCCCCCTTTTCCTGCTCCGTCATGTTGTCCTTTATCTCCGCCTGATAGACGGGGAAGGTGACGGGATCCAGCTTCGTATAGAGTTTCTGGCTGCCCCATACCGCAAAGACTATGCCGACAAAAAGCAGCACCTGAATGCCCAGCGTTTTGGCTACAATGAGGAAGTGTCGCTTTTCGGGGTGTATCATGGGATTCTCCTGAAAAGTGGGTTGAAGTCAGGGGACGGAAAAAGCGTCCCTTTCATGAACATAAGCATGCCGCCGCCTTCGTCCAGAGGGGCGAGGGAAGGGCGGGGCACTTTCTGCGTCCGTCTTTCCGGACGGGCCGGTTCAGAACACGCGGCAGCCGTCTTCGGTGATGACGGCCATGTATTCCCAGCGCGCGCCGCCCCATCCGGGGAAGTAGAGGCCGGGTTCTATGGTGACGATCATGCCGGGCTGAAGGGGTTTGGTATTGGTCGGGCTCAGTCTCGGGCCTTCGTGCGTCTCCAGTCCCACGCCGTGTCCCAGAGAGTGGGTGAAATAGTCGGCCATGCCGCAGGAGGCGAAGTAGTCCACGGCCACCTGATGCACCTCTTTGCCCGTGACGCCGGGGCGCAGGGCGGCAATGGCGCGGCGCTGAGCTTCCTGTACATGCTCCAGCATCTGGGTGAAGCGCGCGGGGGGATTACTGCCGAGCCAGTATGTGCGCGTCTGGTCGGAGCAGTAGCGGTTCAGGCGGCAGCCTTCGTCCACCAGCACCATGCATTCGTCCGTGAACACGGAGGGCTTCTCCGGCGCGTAGTGGGGAAGCGCCGCGTTGGCGTTCATGGCCACGATGGAGGGAAAGCTGAGTTCGGAAGCGCCGTGTTCGCGGTAGTATTTTTCGATGGCCCAGGCCACGGAGCCTTCGTCCTGACCGGGCACGAGAACGGAGGGCAGCCACTCGAGCATGCGGTGATTGAGGGCCACGGAGTCGGCGATGAGGCGTATTTCCTCTTCATCTTTGATTTCACGGAGTTTTTCCACCAGTCCGTCCGCGGCTCTGAGCGTGAGTCCCGGTTCAAGACGCCGCACATAGGCCCACGGCAGATGTTCGGCCTCCATGCCGATGACGCCGGCGCCGCCGCAGAGCTTTTTGAGAAGTCCGTTGATATCCTCGGAAGAGGATGAGTGGTAAATGAACACTCTTTCTCTGTCCCAGAGCTGCGCCGCGGCTTCCTCATAGCGGGAATCGGTGCACAGCCAGTCTCTGCCGTCCTTCATGATGATGAGACAGCCGGAGCTTTCATTGCACTGGCAGTCGTGCAGTTCGAAGCCGGAGAGATAGAAGCGGTTGGCGGGCTGAGAGACCAGAAGGGCGTCGAGTCCTTCCTCGTGCATGAGTCGGCGCAGATTTTCCCTGCGCAGAGCGAACGTTTCTTTATTCATGGTATCCTCAAAGCCGCATCATGGTGCGGCGCTGTTTCGGTGAATGGGGTTTCCGGCGGAGGGGCGGCTTGCCGAATCTATCGCCTGCCGCCGAAAAGACTGCCCATGAGGCCGCGCAGGATGGCGCGTCCCACCTCACGACCTACGGCGTTGCCGATGGTGCGTCCGGCCTGCCTTGTGGCGGAGCCCAGAAGCTCACCCCACATGTCGGGTTCCGTCCGCTTCGTCCGGCGCGTTTCTTCGGCTTCTTCCTCTTCTTCGCGCAGCTTCCGGGCCTGTGCGGCCAGTTTCTCACAGGCGGACTCCCGGTCCAGAACCGTACCGTACAGACGCTGCATGGGAGAGCGGTCGATGATATCCCGTCGCTCTTCCGGAGAAATGGGGCCGATACCCCCTTCCGGAGGCAGAATAAGGGCGCGTTCCACCATGGCGGGCGCCCCGTGTTCATCGAGGAAGGAGACGAGAGCCTCGCCGGTGCAAAGCTGGGAAATGACTTCTTCCGTATCCAGCGCGGGGTTCCGGCGGAAGGTTTCGGCCGCGGCGCGCACGGCCTTCTGTTCGCGGGGCGTGAAGGCGCGCAGGGCGTGCTGAACGCGGTTGCCGAGCTGGGCGAGCACGGCGTCGGGAAGGTCGGCGGGATTCTGGGTGATGAAATACACGCCCACGCCGCGCGAGCGGATGAGGCGTACCACCTGTTCCACTTTCTGCAGCAGCACGTCCGGCATGTCGTCGAAGAGAAGATGGGCTTCGTCGAACATGAGCACGAGGCGCGGTTTTTCGGCGTCGCCCGTTTCGGGGAGCCGTTCATAGAGTTCGGAGAGCAGCCACAGCAGCACCGCGGCGTAGAGGCGCGGCTTCTGCATGAGCTTGTCGGCCGCAATGATGTTGAGATAGCCCCGGCCGGAAAGGTCGGTACGCAGCAAATCCTCGATGTTCAGCGCAGGTTCGCCGAAGAAGACGCCCGCGCCTTCTTCTTCCAGACGCAGCAGCGCGCGCTGTATGGCGCCGATGCTGGCCGGAGAGATGTGGCCGTAGTCTGCGGCGTATGCGGCGCGGTTTTCCGCCACATGGGCCGCCATGGCGCGCAAATCCTTGAAATCGAGCAGCAGAAGCCCGTTCTCGTCCGCGATGCGGAACACGATGTGCAGTATGCCGCTCTGCACGTCGTTGAGTTCCAGCAGACGGCAGAGCAGGGCGGGCCCCATGTCGCTTACGGTGGCGCGAAGCGGCGTTCCCGCCTCTCCGGTCACGTCCCAGAAGCAGACGGGGTAGCCCCGATTTTCGTATCCTTTTTCCCGGAGTCCGAGGTCGCGTATGCGGTCGGCGATGCTGCCGCCGGGCGTGCCGGGACGGCATACGGCGGAAAGGTCGCCCTTTATGTCGGTGAGCAGCACGGGAACGCCCATGGCGCTGAAGCTCTCGGCCATGGTCTGAAGGGAAATGGTCTTGCCCGTGCCCGTGGCTCCGGTGATGAGCCCGTGCCTGTTCGCCATGCGCGCTTCCAGACACAGTTCCCGACCGTCGGCTTCCAGCGTGACGGGGTTTTCGGCGGCGGCGATGAAGAGTCTTTTGTCGGAAGTGAACATGGCGGTGTCCTTTGCGGGCGCGGGGAACGGGGGGGAGGAAACGGCGTTTTCGGCAGCGCTTCCGGAATCTGTTTCTGCGCGGAAGGATAAGGTTTTTTCCGGAAAATGCCAATGCGCCCCGGCAGGCGGAGAGACCCGGGAAAGGACAAAAAACGGGCGGAGCCCGGAAGAGCTCCGCCCGCAGGATGTCAGATCGGCAGGAATGTTACTTTCCGGCCCGGGCCTTCATCACCATGTCCTTGAAGTCGGTGAAGAAGGTACGGCTGTCGGTGGGACCGGCGGCCGCTTCGGGATGGTGCTGCACGGTCATGATGGGCTTTTCAGGATGGCGGAAGCCTTCCAGCGTGCCGTCGTTGAGGTTCACATACACCTTTTCCACGCCTTCCGGCGGAATCACGCAGAAGCCGTGGTTCTGGGAGGAAATCTCGATGCGGCCGGTGAGCAGGTTCTTCACCGGATGGTTCACGCCGTGATGGCCGAACTTCAGCTTGGTGGTGGTGCCGCCGAGGGCGTGACCGAGAAGCTGATGGCCGAGACAGATGGCGCCGATGGGGAACATGTCCGCCATTTTGGCGATTTCCGCGATTTCCTTCTTCAGCGTGGCCGGGTCGCCGGGGCCGTTGGAGAGGAACACGCCGTCGGGGTTCACGGACTTCACTTCTTCACAGGTGAAGGACGGGGGCACGACGAGAAGTTCCATGTCCTGAGCGGAGAGCAGGCGCAGGATGTTCCACTTGATGCCGAAGTCATAGACCACGATGTGGAGTGTTTTGCCCTGCGGCCAGTCGTAGGAGCCGTCGGCGTTGAGCTGAACGGGAGCGGGGCGGCCCGCGGCGTCGTCCCAGCGGTAGGGCTTGTCGGGAGCCACGCGGGTGACGAGGTTCTGGCCTTCCATGGAAGGCAGCGCCTGCGCCTTTTTCACCAGTTCTTCAGCATCGAGGATGTCGGTGGAGATGCAGCCGCGCATGGCGCCGTTCTTGCGAAGGTGCAGGGTGAGGGCGCGGGTGTCTATGCCCTCTATGCCGGGCACGCCCTGACGCATGAGAAAGTCGGGCAGACTTTCCGTGGCGCGCCAGTTGGAAGGCTCCTTGCAGCATTCCTTGACGATGAGGGCCGACATGTGCACCTTTTCGGATTCCATGTCGTCGGGGTTGATGCCGTAGTTGCCGATGAGCGGATAGGTGAGACACACCATCTGACCCGCATAGGACGGGTCGGTGAGCAGTTCCTGATATCCGGCCATGGCGGTATTGAAAATGACTTCGCCGCCGGTCAGTTCGATGGGGCCGGTGAAGGATTCTCCTTCAAGAACGAAGCCGTCTTCGAGGGCGAGCAGAGCTTTCATGCGTGTTCTCCTTTGATGGCTCCGGCATAGTAGTCCTGAATGCACTCCACGCGCAGCGCCTTGTTCTGCTGATGCTGGATGGCGCGGGCGATGGCGCGGGCGCCGGAAATCGTGGTGGTAAAGGACACGCCGTAGTGCAGCGTGGTCTGCCGGATGGCACGGGAGTCGTGGGTGGTGCGCTTGCCGGAGGCGGTGTTGATGACCATGGCCACTTCGCCGTTCTTGATCATGTCCACGATGTTCGGACGGCCTTCATGCACCTTGAGCACGGTCTTCACGTCGAGTCCCGCTTCCTTGAGGAGCTTCGCCGTGCCGCGCGTGGCCAGAAGCTCGAAGCCGAGGTCGGCGTAGGATCTGGCGATGGGCACCACGAATTCCTTGTCGCGGTCGTTCACGGAAATGAACACCTTGCCGTAGGAGGGCAGGGTCTGTCCCGCGCCGAGCTGGCTCTTCAGGAAGGCTTCGTCGAAGGTGCAGGCCACGCCCATGACTTCGCCTGTGGAACGCATTTCCGGTCCGAGAAGGATATCGACGCCGGGGAAGCGCTTGAACGGGAACACGGCTTCCTTCACGCATACATAGCCGGTCCTGCGCATGGACCAGGGGTCGAGTTCCTTCAGTGTTTTGCCCAGCATGATCTGCGTGGCGAGGCGCGGCAGCGGCACGCCCGTGGCCTTGGACACGAAGGGCGCGGTGCGGGAGGCGCGGGGGTTCACTTCGAGGATGTAGATTTTTCCGTCCTTCACGGCGAACTGGATGTTCATGAGGCCGACCACGCGAAGCTCTCTGGCGAGCTCGACGGTCTGACGGCTGATTTCCTCGATGATATCTTCCGGCAGAGAGTAGGGAGGAAGAGAGCAGGCCGAGTCGCCGGAATGGATGCCTGCGGCCTCGATGTGCTCCATGATGCCCGCGACGTACACGTCCCTGCCGTCGGCCAGAGCGTCCACATCGACTTCGATGGCGTTTTCGAGGAACTGGTCGATGAGAATGGGATGTTCCGGAGTGTCGGTACCCACCACGTTGCGGAAGTAGTCGTCAAGGTCGTCGGGGCCGTAGCAGACCATCATGGCGCGGCCGCCGAGCACATAGCTCGGACGCACGATGATGGGGTAGCCGATGCGTGCGGCTTCTTCCTTGGCCACGTCCAGAGAGATGCAGGTGCCGTTCTGGGGCTGGAGCAGGTGCAGCTTCTGAATGAGGGCCTGGAAGCGCTCGCGGTCTTCGGCGCGGTCGATGGCGTCGGGGCTGGTGTCGAGAATGGGCACTCCCGCGCGCTGCAGCGGCACGGCGAGGTTCAGCGGCGTCTGGCCGCCGAACTGCACGATGACGCCGTCGGGCTGCTCGGTCCTCACGATGTGCATCACGTCTTCGAAGGTGAGCGGCTCGAAGTACAGACGGTCGGAAGTGTCGTAGTCGGTGGACACGGTTTCGGGGTTGGAGTTCACCATGATGGCTTCCACACCCTCGTCGCGCAGAGCGAAGGAGGCATGGCAGCAGCAGTAGTCGAACTCGATGCCCTGACCGATGCGGTTGGGACCGCCGCCGAGAATGATGACCTTCTTGCGGTCATGCACGTCAAGTTCCCGGCCGGTCTCGTAGGTGGAGTAGAAATAGGGGGTGTAGGCTTCGAATTCCGCGGCGCAGGTATCCACGAGGTAATACACGGGCTCCGTGTTCGTGGCCTTGCGCAGGGCGGCCACGTCGCTTTCCGGGCGCTTCCACATTTCGGCAAGCTGCCTGTCGGAGAAGCCGAATTCCTTGGCGCGGCGCAGCAGGCGGGTGAGCTCGGGGTTGTCCGGCGTCATGGAGTTGCCGAGGGCAAAGTCGCGAAGGTCGCCTTCCATCTTCACGATGTCGCGGATCTGGCGCAGGAACCAGAGGTCGATGGCGGTGACTTCGTGGATGTCCTCCACGCTCATGCCCGCGAGAATGGCCTGACGCAGGGCGAAGATGCGCTTGGAGTTCGGCGTGCGCAGTTTCGCCATGATGTCGTCCATGGAGGGCAGGGCGTCGCGGAAGCGGCTGCCGAGTCCGGGAGCGCCGATTTCCAGAGAACGCAGGCCCTTCTGCAGCGCTTCCTTGAAGGTGCGGCCGATGGCCATGGTTTCGCCCACGCTCTTCATGGAGGTGGTGAGCTCGTCCCTGGCTCCGGCGAACTTCTCGAAGGTGAAGCGGGGAATCTTCACCACGCAGTAGTCGATGGCCGGTTCGAAGCTGGCCATGGTCTCGCGGGTGATGTCGTTGGGAATCTCGTCCAGCGTGTAGCCGATGGCGAGTTTCGCCGCAATCTTGGCGATGGGGAAGCCGGTTGCCTTGGACGCCAGCGCGGAGGAGCGGGACACGCGGGGGTTCATTTCAATGACGACCAGCTCGCCGTTTTCGGGGTTCAGGCCGAACTGCACGTTGGAGCCGCCGGTCTCCACGCCGATTTCACGCATGATGGCGATGGAGGCGTCGCGGATTTTCTGGTATTCCACGTCGGTGAGCGTCTGCACCGGAGCCACGGTGATGGAGTCGCCGGTGTGCACGCCCATGGGGTCGAGGTTTTCGATGGAGCACACGATGACGCAGTTGTCCTTGCGGTCGCGCATGACTTCCATTTCGATTTCCTTCCAGCCGAGCACGGACTGCTCCACCAGCACTTCGCTGGTGATGGAGGCGTCGAGGCCGCCCGCGGCGATCTCTTCCAGGTCTTCCTGGTTGTAGGCCACGCCGCCGCCGGAGCCGCCCAGCGTGAAGGCCGGACGGATGATGAGCGGGAAGGGCATTTCCGCGGCGATGCGGCGCACGTCTTCCATGTTGCGGGCGATTTCACTGCGCGGCACCTTGATGCCGATGTTTTCCATGGCGGCGCGGAACAGCTCGCGGCTTTCGGCCTTCTCTATGACCTTGGCGTTGGCGCCGATGAGCTCGACGCCGCATTCCTCAAGCACGCCCATCTTTTCCAGCGCAAGCGCCGTGTTCAGACCCGTCTGTCCTCCCAGGGTGGGCAGAATGGCGTCGGGCCGCTCCTTGCGGACGATGGCGGCCACGGTTTCAGGTTCAATGGGTTCGATATAGGTCCGGTCGGCAAGACCGGGGTCGGTCATAATGGTAGCCGGGTTGGAATTGACAAGGATGACTTCGTACCCTTCTTCCTTGAGGGCCTTCACGGCCTGGGTACCGGAATAGTCGAATTCACAGGCCTGGCCGATGACAATCGGGCCGGAACCTATGACCATAATGCGCTTAAGGTCTGTACGCTTAGGCATATTCCGCTCCTAAAGTAGGTTTAAACTTGCGTATGATTACACGTTGCCCTGAGATAATCAAGCGCCGCTTCCGTACATGATGCCGGCAGAGGTTCCGGAGAGGCGCGCCGTGATGGAGAGGCTTATGTGCAGGATGTCGGAAGAGAGCGGACGCCTGTACCGGGCGTCTGCGTGCCGCGCACCGGCAGGATGTTTTTCCGGGGAAGGCGCTTCCTTTTGTCCGGCCTTTCTCGCGGAAGGACGCTTTTCATGAGGGTTCACCTTCCGGAGGAAAAAAGACCGCAAAAAAAAGGCCGTGAGCAGCACTCACGGCCTTTTCGGGAAACGCTATTCTTCCCGTGTGGCAATGACGGTATGTATCTGCTTGGCGTCGGCATCGGCGATGGTGAACACCCAGCCGTCAATGCGGAACTCCTCGTCCTTCTGCGGCACATGTCCGGCGTCGAGACTGAGGTAGCCGCCGATGGTGTCCACCTCGTCGGACTCAAGATGTATGCCCAGCTCTTCCAGCTCTTCCAGATAGGCGCGGCCGGACAGCTCGTATCTGCCGCCGTCAAGAGGACGGATGTCTTCTTCCTTCGGCGCGTCGTGCTCGTCTTCGATGTCGCCCACGATGACTTCCAGCAGATCTTCGATGGTGGCAAGACCGGACGTGCCGCCGTATTCATCCACCACGATGGCCAGATGGTTCTTGCGGCTGCGGAATTCCTGCAGAAGCTCGCTGGCAATCTTGGTCTCGGGCACGAAGAAGGGCTGGCTCATGATGGTATCCACGGCGGAATTCTGCAGCTCCGCCTTCATGAGAGAGCTCAGCATGTCCTTGGCGTGCACGATGCCGATGATGTTGTCGCGCGTTTCCTTGTAGATGGGCAGGCGGGAGTGCCCGGTTTCCACGATGGCGCCCGCCGCTTCAAGGATGGACGTGCCGGAGGGCAGGCAGTCGATGTCCGTGCGGGGCGTCATGATGTCCTGCACCTGAAGCTCGTCGAGGGAAAGAATGGAAAGCAGCATGGAGCCTTCTTCCGCCTTCAGCTCGCCGTCTTCGCGCGCCTCGCGGATGGCCTGCTCCAGATGATCTTCCGGGGATTTGCCGGAAAAGAAAGAACCAAGTTTCGACCACACGGTACTGTGGGATTCGCCGTCCAAGACGATACTCCTTCACATAGGGTTCAGGCCGGAAAAACGCCATGCCACAACGGCAAGTGCCGACGCTTGTCGGCCCCGGCTCGGGAAAAGCCCGCATATCGGGCGTAATGACAGGGAAACAGAAAGGCAGCCGCCGGGCGGCGGAAAAGCCGGAGACACGCGGCGCCCGTGCGCCGTCGTCCGGGGGGAACGTCGGAAAGCTGACAGCCGGAATCCTCAGAAAGAGGGCTGTCGTTGCTCTGGGCGGTCGTTGGGCAGGTATCGTTCATGTCAGATCCGGATTTTGATGGCGAGAATAGCCTGTTCGGGCTGAAAAGGCAAGATGCGGCACAAAGCCGTACCGGCTTTTTCTTCCGGACGGAGAGCGTTCAGTGAAGCATGGTTGACCTTGCGCCGCGAAATCTATATAGATGCCTTTGTGCCGGAATGGTGGAATTGGTAAACGCAGCGGACTCAAAATCCGCCGGCAGCAATGCCTTGTGGGTTCAAGTCCCACTTCCGGTACCAGATATTTCAAGCACTTGCAGTGATGCAGGTGCTTTTTTTTATGCGCGAAAGCACACAGAGGTCCACGGCGCCCCTCCTTTGTTGAACATAGAAGACGCCCCGCATGCCTGAAAGGGGCGGGGCGTTTTCCGGGCTGTTTTTTGAGAACATGCCGGAGCCTTATGGGCGTTTCAGGTACCGGGGAAGGCGCAAAACGGAGACTACGCCGACGCAGCCGATGGCGGCGGACAGCAGTATGGCCATGGAGTAGCTTCCGGTAGCGGCGTGTATCCAGCCCCCGGCATAGGGCCCTGCGAAACCGGCAATGAGAAATACTGTGGCGGTCATGCCGATATTGGTTTCCAGGTGGGCGGGGCCGAAGTTCTGAGCAATGAACGCGGAAAACTGCGGTATGGTGCCGCCGAAGGCAAGGGCTATGAGGATGAGGGCGCACAGCAGCCCGCCGTAGCCGAGGGCAGCGGGAAGGACGGTGAGCAGAAGCAGGCCGGCAATCATGCACAGTGCGTCCGTAAGCAGGGCAAAGAAGCAGCCCTTTTTATCGAACAGCAGTCCGAACAGCAGCCGTCCCACGCCGTTGGCCACTGCATAGACGCCCATGGCAAAGCCTGCCTGCGCGGACGTTGCCCCCTGTTCCACCGCATAGGGTACGACATGCCCCACCACCATCAGCCCGCCGGTCTGCAGCGCCAGGGTCCACAGCCAGACAAGGCGGAAGCGTGTCGTTTTAAGCATTTGTCCGGTAGTGAGTCCTTCCGTTGGTTTCAAAGGCGCGCCGTTTTCCGGCGGGACGGCTTTGCAGGAAAGCAGCAGGCTTGCGGGGAGGCTGATGAGCAGAACGAGTCCCGCCATGCAGAGCAGCGTGTGGGACACGCCGAGACCGGGCAGAATGGTACCGGCAAGGCCGGAGCCGAGCACGACGGTGCCGCTTGCGAGAGAAAACGCCATGAGACCGCACACAATGCCGCGCCTTTCCGGATACCAGCTCAAACCGGTGGACTGGGGCACGATATTGGCCACGCCTATGCCGTAGCCGCCGGTCATGCCGTATGCCAGCACAAGCTGCCACGGACTTGTCGCAAAGGCCGAAGCGGCAAGCCCTGCGGCCAGCAGCAGCCCTCCGCCTGCCGCCGTAAGCGTGGGGCCGAAGCGGCGCATGATGTAGCCGCCCGTCATCATGCCCGTTCCGAAGAAAATAAGGATGAAGGTGAAAACGAGGGAGGTCTGGGGCCTTGTCCAGCCTGTGGCCTGTTCTATGGGCAGAATGAAGACAGACCATGCGTAGAGTATGCCGTTGACCAAGGATACCAGAACACCGGCCAGCAGGGCGGCGCGACCGTTTTTATGAAAGCGCGCAGTCATGCATCGCACCTCGGGAGCTGCTCAGCGCTTGCGATGAAGGGCGGCGGCCAGCGGCGCGAGACTGGGCAGATGTTCCATGTCCATGACCATGCGCCAGGCACGCATGGCACTTTCCGCGTCAATACCGGCGCCCGCCATGCAGTTGTCGATGAACTTCCGCTGTTTTCCTTCGACAGTTACGGGCGTACCCATATCTTCATGCCCGAGAGGAAGGCGGACATGGGCCTTGAGGCAGCGGCCGTCCCTGGTGAAGACTTCAAGGAAGGTGGAGAGGAAAATATCGTCTTCCTTCAGCGGCCAGTTTTCAGTGGTCAGTTCCATGGCTTTGATGATTTCGGCAATCCGGGTATCGCGGATGGCTTCATCGGTGTAGCAGTCCACGGTACAGCGGCGGCGCAGAAGCACGCTGGCAAGGGCATACTCGATAGAATATACAGCGTCGCTGTGGGGATAGCGCCGGATGCGGAACGGACGGCTGACCAGATGTTTTTTCGTCCATGGGGAAACATGCAGACGAATGTTCCGGATGTCGTCCACAGAGAGCCCCTGCTCCAGAACCTGAAGGCCACATTCTATGGCGCCGTGAGTGGCCCGGCAGGATGGGTAGGGTTTGAAGGTGGCCGTGGAATAGAAGCGGGTTCCCAGCTCATGGAAAAGCGGTTCGGGGTTGAAAGTCCCGTGCAGGGCGTCACAGATTTTTTTCAGCTCGGCAGGAAGGTCTTCCACTCCGGACAGACCGCGTGCCGCCAGTTCTGCGGATAAGATACCCTGCCGTGCGGAAAAACCCTGCCCTATGCTGAAATGGATTCCCTGCTTGACGCCGTTGAGCTGATGCACGGCAAGACCGAGGGCGGCCGCGCATTGTTCTTCGTTCAGGCGAAGCAGATTCGCGGCGGTGGCGGTAGCCGCAAGGGTGTTGACACTGCCTCTGCAGTCGAGGGGTACGGCGAAGGAAAGGGCGGCGGTCAGCCGTCCCGCCATATCTTCGCCGAGGGCCAGCGCGGCGAGCAGTTCCTTTCCGGAACACTGCCGGCTTTCCGCAGCGGCGAGAGCTGCGGGAACCGTCGTCTCCGCGCCGTGCAGAGGCTTGTCGAAGGTGCCGGGGGCGTTACTTTCTACAGCGCCGTAGTCAAAGGCGCGGGCACTTGAAGCGCAGGCAAAGGCCGCCTGAGGGGCGGGAAGGCGGACATCCCGCCCCCACAGGGTCGCCTGGGGCGCTCCTCCCAGGTCAGTCATGTATTCGGCAAGAGCGTTTGCTCCCCAGTCCTTCCAGCCGCCGATGATGCAGCCCAGAATATCCGCCAGCGTCATTTTTGTGCGAACAACGGTTTCCTGAGGGAGTTTTTCATAGGAAGCGGCGCAGATATGATGGAGCAGTGCGTCGCAGGAGTAGGGCATGCGGCTTTCTGACATGGGGATGCCTCTGTTACTTTACGGTGATGTACTTGTCGAGAATCTGCTTCATTTCATCAAAATTGAGCGCAAAGGTATCCTTGATGAACGCATCCAGTTCATCGTCGAGCATGAAGTTGCCGCCGGTGAGGAAGACTTTCTTCGCTTCTTCGTCAAAGGCCGGCATGCTGGCAATCTGACGGATGACCTTACGCGCGTACTGGACGCGGTCCTGCGGCACGCCTTCGGGCATGGCCAACATTCTGGCGGCGACGCCGAGCATGAGGGACTTTTCAAAGAGTTTCTGCTGTTCGGGCGTCATGGAGACGAGCTCGGGCAGTGCGGGGATGTCGGGAACGGCAGGGCAACGTTCCTTGTCCATGACGAGCAGCGGACGGGGCAGTACGCCCTGGTCCACCTGACGCATGGTCTGGGTCACGCCTGCCATGGTGAAGTCGATTTCACCCTTGCCGACGGCGAGCTGTACGTCAGGCTGACTCTGGTAGCCGGTCACGACTTTGGCCTTGAGGTTCAGGGTGTCGAACAGCGGCAGTGCAATGAAGGAGTTGGAGCCATAAGGAAGCATGGCGCCGTACTTCAGGTCCTTCTGGCCGCGCAGGTCGTCAATGGTCTTGAATTTTTCGGACTGCACAAGGAACCAGGGTTCGAGGAAGCAGCCGGCTATATAATTGAACTTGGAGGCGTCATAGCGGGCTACGGGGCTCTTGGTGAGGCAGGGAACCAGATAGGCTTCCGCGTACATGATGATGTTCATGGTCAGGCCGTCGGGCTTGACGCTGTTGGCCATGTAGTTCAGGCCGACAACGCCGGCGGCGCCGGGCATGTTCTTGACCACCATTTCGCCGCCGGTGACCTCTTTCCAGTATTTTGCCAGAAGGCGACCGCCGAAGTCGGCGCCGCCGCCGGCCTTGGTGCCGATGATGAGCGTTACCTTATGGGTTCTGTAGAATTCTTCCGCACTCTGGGCGGCGAAGGACGTTCCCGCCTGAAAGAGCAGGGCGGCCGTACAGACCAGGGTGAGACTGAAACGCAGCAGTTTGTTCATGGTGTCTCCTTTTGCGTTGTGATGGGTCAGTTGTTGAAGTGTTCCAGAATCAGGCCGGATGTGAGATCCACCTGTAGAGCCACGCTGAAGATGAGCCATATCAGCACAGACATGATTGCGCCGACGGCAAGGGCTTCTTTCCATGAGCCTCCGGCCATACGGTTATAGGCCGAGACGAAAAGGAAAATACCGCCGTAGAAGCCCGTTACCCATACAAGCGCGCACAGTGCGGGAAGAGGCAGAAGATAGAGAAGGCTTTGAGAGAGCGATATCGACTGCTCGTCAGAACGCCCCGCACAGAGCTTTATTTTTCTTATTTCCATGATGATGGCGATAACGGAAAGGACTGTCAGGATGGAACAGATGACGATGGGCATGATCTGACTGTTGAAGTAGTCGAGTTTCGTCGTCTGAAGAAGAACAAACAGCGTAAAGAGCAGTATCACGCAAAGAGAAAGAATATTGCGGTATCGGACATTCAACATTCGACTTCTCCTTTTCCGAAAATCTTACGGAGTACGGGCCAGAGCAGGAAGAGAACAAGGCATCCCATGAGGAAGAGGGGAATGGGATGCATGAAGAAGGTGATACCTTCGGCCTGCAGGCTGATAAACAGATACGATTCGAAGATGGAACCCAGCAGGAAGCCGAGGAGAAGACTGCCCGCGTTATAGCGGAAGTATCGTACAAGAATACCGATAAGGCTGAAGACAAGAAGAATGATGAGGTCTTCCAGCATGCAGCGGAACGCATAGGAGCCGGTAACGATGAGTACCAGCACCAGCGGAACGAGGATTCGTCCCGGAACCTTGGCCACCTTTGCGATGTGGGATACGAACGGGAAGCAGAACAGAAAGCCCAGCACGTTGGCCAGCGCCACGGAAAGCAGCAGCGTGGTGGTCAGGTCGAGTTTTTCCGTCAGCATGGCCGGGCCGGGCATGACGCCCAGCATGAGAAGGGCGCCGAGGCCCATGGCGCCCGTGGCCGAACCGGGTACGCCGAGGGCGAGGGTGGTGAGCCAGGAACCGGATTCCTTTGCGTTGTTACAGCTTTCAGGGGCGATGACGCCTTCGATTTCTCCCTTGCCGAAGTTGTTGCCGTTGGGGGAGACGCTGCGGGCGTGTCCGTAGGCAATGAATATGGCGGCGTTGGCGCCGACACCGGGGACAACGCCGAAGAAATAGCCGATAATCGCGCACTTGAAGCAGAGAAACTTGTGATGAAGCACGTCCCATACGCCCTTCATGGTGTCGCGCATGGTGATTTTGCCGACGTCGTTATGAGAAATGGTACCGCTGCCGCCCTGCATGGCGAGTTCCACCATGGGCGGCACGGCAAACAGCCCCAGCGTAACGGGGATGAGGGTGAGCCCTTCGAACAGCGCGGGAATATCGAACGTGAACCGGGGTTCGCCGGTAACGGATACCAGTCCCACGCAGGAAAGCAGCATGCCTATGCAGCCGCTGATGAGGCTTTTCATCCTGTCGCCCTTCCCCAGAAGGCAGATGAACGAAAGGCCGATGAGGATGATGAAGACCATTTCTCTGGACGTGATGTTCATGACAATGGGCATGATGGCAAACATCATGAGGATGGCGAATCCGGTAGCCATGACGCCGCCTATCAGGGAGCTGGTAAGCGCGGCACCCACGGCTCTGGCTCCTTCACCCCTCTGCGCCATGGGATAGCCGTCAAAGGTTGTTACAACATTGGCAGCGTCTCCGGGGACGCCCAGCAGCACGGCCGTGATGGAGCCGCCCGTGAAGCCTACCGCACTCATGGCCACCAGGAAGGGCATGGCCTGCAGCGGTTCAAGCATGAAGGTGAACGGCAGAAACAGAGCCATGCCTATCAGACTGCCCACGCCGGGAATGAGGCCGAGCACCAGGCCCAGTATTGTGCCTCCCGCCAGACACAGCCAGATGGCCGGGTCGGCGAAATTTGCGATGCCTGCGAAAATGCTTGAAAACATAGTTTCCCCTCAGGTTGTCGAAAAAGAAAATGCAGCCGCCTCATGGAAGGTTCAGAAGCAAGGATAAGGGGGCAGGGCCGAGGCGTTCCGGTCCTGCCCCGGAAAACCGTTTTACAGTCTGCATGCGGCGTCATACGCGGTGCGTATGGCGTTGCGGACGTTTTTCGCCTCCCGGCAGTCTCCGATAATCCAGAAATCGGGAGCGATTTCTCTGTAGGCTTCGGCCTCCTGTTCTCTGGGACGGGAGCCGAGGGCAAGTACGACGGTATCGGCGGGAACGGTGGAAATGGTTCCGTCGGCTCCTTCGATATCCACGCTGTTTCTGCCGATGGACACGAGTTTGGAGCGGGTGAGGCAGTTCACTTTACCTTCAATGATGTCCATAAGGGCAATGCGCAGCGTGAAGCCGGTATCGCGGGCAACGAAATCTCTCATTTCCACGATGGAGACCTCGCGGCCGAGCTGGTGCAGATGACCTGCCAGTTCGCACCCGGTATCCCCGCCTCCGGCGACGACAACTTTCTGTCCGACCTTTTCCGGATGCATGTGCGCTTCTGCCGCGGTCAGCACATTGTCGCCGTCCATGCCGGGAATATTGGGGGAGAACGGCGAGGAGCCGAAGGCTGCTATGATGACGTCGGGAGCAAAGGAGCGGGCCAGTTCCGGCGTGGCGCAGGTGTTCAGATGCACGTCGATGGGCAGCTTGCCGACGCGGCGGATAAGATAGTCGCGAAAATCCTTCAGACTGTATTTGAACGGAACGGTGTCGGCGAAGAGAAGCTGACCGCCCAGTCTGTCGGACTTTTCAAGAAGCACGACGTCGTGCCCGCGCTCGGCCGCGGTAATGGCGGCCTGCATGCCGGCAGGACCGCCGCCGATGACCAGCACTTTTCTGCAGCGTGTCGCCGGAGGAATGATATCCTGTTCTATGCCGATGCGGGGGTTGACGGAACAGGCGTAACGCTTGACGACGTCGAGGGTAAAGGAGGTTGCACCACCGCCGAACACGCGACCGTTCTTTTCATCAAGACAGTTGTAGCATTTGATGCAGGGACGAATCTGATCGGCCTGTCCGCGGCGCGCCTTGTTGGCCCACTCGGGGTCGGCAATGAAGGCTCTGGCCATGGCGACGCAGTCGGCCTTGCCCTCCGCAATGAGCGCATCGGCAAAGGCAGGGTCGGAAATGCCGCCTACCGCTACGACGGGAATCCTGACGCCGGCGGCCTTGATGTCTTCCGCCCAGTGGACGTTGGAGGCGGGAGGAAGAAAACCGGAAGGCGTCTGCTCCACACGGGTGTGCAGCAGTCTTCTGGCGCCGCAGGAAACGTTCAGCAAATCGACATAGGGCTCTGCCATGAGGGCGAATTTCCGGGCGTCTTCCAGCGTGATGCCCTTGTCGTCGCCTTCATACGCACTCATGCGCAGCTCGATGACGAAATCCTCGCCGGCTCTGCGACGAATACGCTCCAGCACCATAAGAGGAAAACGCGCCCTGTTTTCCAGCGAACCGCCGTATTTGTCCGTCCGCCGGTTATCCGCGGGGGAAAGAAAAGAGCTGAGCAGCCAGCCGTGTCCTCCGTGGAGCATGCACATTTTAAAGCCGGCATTCTTCAGAAGCGCTACGCAGTCGGCAAAGTTGTCGGCTACTTTGTCCATCTGTTCTTCCGTCATGGGGTCGATATGAACGCCGTTGGGCAGAATGTCGGCGGAAGGACCGATGGGGTTCTTGCCGATGAGCTCAGGAAGCGCATATCGGCCGCCGTGGGAGATTTCTACGGAGGCAACGGCGCCTGCCTGATGGATGGCATCGGTAAACGTCGTCAGTGTGGGCAGGGCTCTTTTGTCGTAAAGATTGAGACTGTGGTAGTGGGACAGAGCGAAGTCGTTGTCAACGGCGGATTCTCCCAGTGTGACGACGGCCGCCCCTCCCAGAGCGCGGTTGCGGAAATGCTCGATGCCTTCGGGACGGAGAAATCCCTCAGGGGTAAGAAACTGCATGGCCATGGCTGTCGGCGAGGCCCATACCCGGTTGCGATAACGGATTTTTTTTATTTTAAGCGGCGCAAAAAGATGAGGGAAAAAGCTCATGAAACATCTCCGGAAGATGCGCTCCCAAGAACGCATCGGCAAAAGGGCTGAAGGATATTTTTTTCTTTGCAAAAGATGTGCCGTTTTTATTTATAAATAAAAACAATATATTACAATGTGCTCTAACGAAAAATGGTGAAATGCCGCAATTTTTATTGTGGTATTTCGCAAAATTATCTATAACGTGCTGAATATCACAAAAGAGGAGAGCCATGCGTACCTTTACCTTGGAAAATTGCGGGGACGAGCTGGTCAGCCTGCCGCCGGAGCTGGAAGAGCGTCTGACGGAGGCCCTTGCCACGGAAGACGACAATGACGGTATTCTGAAAAAAGTGCTGGAAGCCGTGCGTCCCTTTTTTCCTGTGGAATATACGCTTCTTTCGTATTCTTCTCCGGCGAAACAGCAGAGCCGTTATTATGTGTATCCTGCCATTTCCGATAAGCGTAAGGACTACCGCTTCATTGCCACCAGAGAGCAGCGTTTTCTCTTCAATATGGCGTCGCCGTGCGTCGTGCACATAGGCAACGAAATGGACTACTCCATATCGCTGGGCCTGATACGACAGCTTTTTCCTCATACCCGTTTTTCCATGATAATGTTCCGGACAGTGAACAGTCGGAATGTCGTATGCGGTTTTTCCTTAATAGTTTGCCGGGAAAACTGTTATACGCGCCGTCATGCCGGGGTGCTGCTTGCAGCGCGTGATATTTTCTGCCGTTTTTTCGAGAAGCAGGAACCGCAGATGAAGGAAGCGGACATTCCTTTCAAACGCAACGTGCTTCCTCTTGCCCTCCTGCCCGGTCTGAAGGAGGTCTATGAAAATATTCTGGCCATAGCCAGGCACGACTGTCCGGTACTGCTGCTGGGAGAAACCGGCACGGGCAAGGAAATCGTGGCTGATACCATATACCGTACCTCAGCCAGAGTGTACGGGCCGTTCATTAAAATCAATTGCGGCTGTATTCCGGAAAATCTGGTGGATTCCGAGCTGTTCGGCCATGAGAAGGGCGCGTTTACCGGAGCGGCCAAAACGACGAAAGGGTGTTTCGAGCAGGCCAGCCAGGGCATGCTTATGCTTGACGAAGTGGGGGAGCTTTCTCTTGCTTCGCAGGTACGCCTTTTACGGGTACTTCAGGAAGGGCGTATTCGACGGGTCGGGGATTTTACCCCCATAGATGTGGATGTGCGGGTCATCGCTGCCACGCATCGTTCTTTGCCGGAGATGGTGGCGTCCGGCACCTTTCGCGAGGACCTTTTTTATCGGCTCAACGTGTTTCCGCTGTATATCCCTCCCCTGCGGGAACGCCTTGAGGATATCCGTCCTCTGGTCTCCTACTTCATTTCGTCCCGGTGCGAGGCCTCCGGCTGGGATATTCCCTCCATCAGCAGGGACAACATGGAAGAGCTGCTTGCATGGACGTGGCCCGGAAACGTCCGCGAACTTCAGAATGCCGTGGAGCGTGCCCTTATCTGCTGGAACGGCGGCGCCGGAGGTCGGCGTTTTCGCATCGTTTTCGGCAACGCGCTGCTGCACGCACCCGTCAAGGTCGGCGCAGAACGCGTCGTCAGCAAGGTACACACGACGCCGGACATGCCGTTCGAGCCGCTGGAAACCGTTATCGGCGCGCATATTCGTCGCGCTTTGGAAAAATCCGGAGGGCGCGTGCACGGTAAGGGCGGAGCGGCAGAGCTTCTGGGGATGAATCCGAGTACGTTGCGTTCCCGTATGAAAAAACTGGGTATTGATGCAGGCAGGGAAATACGCTGAGACAGATACGGACGAAAAGCGGAGCCTTCCATGCTGAACAGCCCTGGCGTATTTGAAATCCGCGGCGAAGAAGAGGGGCCCCGGCATGTCAGTCAGTGTGGCACAAAAAGTTCAGCGCATACGAAATGGAACTGTAACCACCATAGAGTATTTGTACAAAAATACAGCGGACAGTTTTTCTATGGCGGGAAGAAAAGAGCCCTAGGAGAAAATATTACGAAAATTATGTGAATGGAAAGGGGTAAGCATAGTTGAATTTACATGTTGCTCTGGCCACATTCATATGTTGTCAGAAATACCGCCGAAGATAAGAGTATCGTCGTTCATCGGATATTTGAAAGGGAAGAGTTTCCTGATGATATTCGGGAGTTTTCCGCCTCTGCACTAGAAGTTCGGCAATCGTCATTTCTGGTGTGCCGGTTATGTTGTCGGCACGGGGGGGGGAGTAAATGAGGCGACGAGCATCAACTATGTGCGGGAGCAGGAAGAACGAGACAAAATAACGGACCGGTACAGCCTTGCGGAACGGTCCGTCAGAGCGTTTACGAGCAGCAGAAAATAATTCTTCGGCAAAAGAGTCGGGACAGGCCCCTTTTGAGAGGGCAGCCAAGTAACAGACCCGTATAGGAGCAAATCAAACCGCCCCTTGAAGGGGCGGGCCTGACTGTGCCGGAAAGGGCCCCTTGGGGAGGGGCAGTCCGTCGTCTGTAAGAAAAGACAGGTTCAGCCTTGTCTGTCGGCGCAGACCCTGTGGCGGTGACGGTACGTTTTTCTGCGGAAGTGGCTTGTGAGGACTTTATGCCTGTGATGAGGAGCGTCTGAAGTCGGCCGGAATACGACATAAGGGCGCCTGGTAAAAGCGCCCTTACGGCGTGGAAAGCGTATCGAGGAAGCTCTCCGGTGACCGGGGAGCTTATGGAGAGCGGCAGCACGGGAACAGCAGGGGCTGTGTTTCCGTCCGCCGGCCTGAGGTCATTTCAGAGAAAACGCAGGGGAAAAGACCTGACCTGGTGCTTTTCCGACAAGCTCCTCTGCCTTTCTCAGCTTCTGTTCCAGTCTGTTCAGGGTGCGGTTTATCTCCCAGCACAGGGAAAGGTGTTCCGGCGAGCCGGCAGGAAAGCGCTTCAGCAGCAGAGTGCGGGCCAGTTCCGGCAGCAGAGGAAGGCCGACGGCGGGAACGCGGTCCGGAGAACAGGACAGAGGCAGGTAAAGCAGGGGAATCAGCATGCGGCCGAACATCAGGCAGCGGGCATTGAGCAGGTCGGCCTCCTGTTCAAGGCGCACGTCCGGAGTCGCCTGCGCCTTCTTCATCCGGCGCTCTGCATCGTCCATGTCGGCCCGCAGCGCCGATGCTGCCTGACTCAGTCGGGTAAGACACTGATGAAGCGGCGCGAAGTCCGGGGTATCGTCATGGTCTTCCACAGCAGTCGAAACTTCGCCGAATATCCGTCGAAGGGCGGAACAGCGCTCTTCGGGAAGACATGTCGTAACGCCTGCCGCGGCTTCTTCATAGCCGCGCAGGGCTTCCGAGAAGTCTTGGACGGTAAGGGTATAGTCCCATGGCAGCAGCGGGGCGTCCGCAATACGGCGAAGCATGTGAAGATAGAGTCGGGTATCGTCCGCCAGAATGGCGGCATCCGCCTTATCCGTCGTATCCGCCTCGGAGTGCCACCACCAGGCGCCGCCGGAACCGCCTACAGAGCTTCGAAAGTCGGGGTGGTCGGGAGGAAGCGAACCGTACATGCTGAAAGAGGTCAGGCCGATACCCCAGAAGGACTGGTCCGCCTGACGGGCAGGACGGGTGGACGGAATGTACGGGTCGGGACGTTTCCCCGTCAGCGCCTTCAGTACGGCCGGGTCGGACACCGTGCGCTCCGGGGCGGCTTCCTGCAGGCAGTGTTCCACAAAGGGCATGGCTTCGCCCATGGTATAGCGGGGCAGGCAGAGTGTGGCTCCTTTTGAACCCGGAGAGTCGATATTGAGGTATCCGATGCAGTGCTTCAGCAGCGTATCCCTGAACGTTTCCGCATACCACGCCGAACCGCTGAATCTGCCCTGTGAATGGCCCGGCCACCAGGCAAGGCGTACCCCGAACCGCATCTGGGGCCCGGAGTGAAGAATTCTTGCCAGTTCCAGCAGAACGGCGTTGCCTGTGGCGTTGTCCGTGGCGCCGTCGAACCAGGAGCAGTAGTGGGCGCCTGCGAGAACGAATTCCGGCTTTCTGCCCGGAATATCGGCTACGGGAAGACGCAGAACGCGGACTTCCTCCTCAGTTCTGGTGTGCATGACGCCCCGTGTCCGGCCCTGCCGTAAACGGTCTGCCAGGGCGGTTCCGTCCTCATGACTCAGACAGAGGACGGGGATACGGGGGATGTCGTTCAGGTGTGTGAAATCGGGACGGCCCCAGACCGTGCCGATGGTGTTTTTATGTACGGCAGTTCCCTGCGCCGTGCCGATGATGCCCGCCGCTCCGTACTGTTTTGCGAGTTTTCCCTGAGCAGCGGAGACAAGTCCGTCCACAAGTACGATTTTTCCTTGCGTGTCGCACTGCAGATAGTCTTCTTCCCGGCCTTTGCCGACAAAGACGATGTCGGCGGACAGGCCTTCAGGCGGCGTCGAGGCCGAAAATGCGGTGCCCACGCCGGAGAACAGGCAGGGACTTTTTCCGTCGCCGCCCGGCAGTACCAGGCTGGCTTCCAGAGGATTGCTGATGATGGCGCGGAAACGGTGCACGGTGCAGGAAACGCCCCACGTCTTCAGCAAAGAGAGAATATAGGCGCAGGCCAGACCTTCTTCTTCCGAGCCGGCGACGCGTTCCCCGTGGGCGCAGAGTGCGGCGACATGGTTCATGAGCAGAGATTTATCCGCTTCTTGCTGTGTATATGAGCTGGACATGGAGTCTTCCTGTTTGCTGGAGATTCAGTCTGCGGAAGCGTGACGTGTCGCGCGCAGTTCAAGGGCGATGAAGATAATGCCGGCAAGCAGGCCGGTACAGTCCTGCAGCAGCCCGATGAGCAGCTGGTCGGAGGATGTCGCCGTCAGAAGCAGGCCGGAGAACGGGATAAGAAGAATACGCTTCCACATGGGAATCGGTCTTTTGAAGTAGCCGACCAGTGAGAAACCGAGTAGGAAACAGGCAAAAAGCGCGGTCAGCATGGCCCAGCAGATTTCCCACAATGGTCCTTCCAGGAGAAAGACCTGGGAATAGACGAACAGGAAGGGGGCCGGATAGGCAAGAGCTCCCATGCGCATGGAGGCGAAGGCCGTCTTCATCTGAGGCGCGTCCGCAATGGAGGCCGCTGCAAAGGAGGCGATGCAGATGGGGGGTGTGAACTGGGAGACCGTGCCGAAATACTGGATGAACAGATGGGCGGCGAGAATGGGAACACCCGCTTCCACGAGCGTGGGCCCCATGAGCACGCCGAGCAGAATATAGACGGCCACGGTGGGCATGCCCATGCCGAGAATGATGCTGGTGACGGCTACGATGACAAGAACGAGGAAGAGATTGTCACCGGCTATCTGCGAAAGGAACATCGGAAGAATGAAGCCGAGACCGCAGAGGTTGATGACGCCGATGACAAGACCGGCCATGGCAACGATGGCGGTGAGGGAAAGCATGGCCTTTCCTGTATGGTTCAGCGCCGTGACCACCCAGGCCAGATTGCGGGTTTCTTTGCGTAGCAGGGAGCATGCCAGCACGGCGAGGATACCCCAGAAGGCGGACATTTCGGGAGACTGACCGAAGGCGAACAGCGCAATCAGCAGAACCGTGAACGGCACGACGAAAAGATACGCCTGATTGAGCGTCTTGCGCAAAGAGGGCAGTTCGTTGCGGGGAAGTCCCACCATGCCGTCCTTTCCTGCCTCGAGATCCACCTGAATAAAAACGCCGGCGTAGTAGAGCACTGCCGGCAGAATGGAGGCTATGGCCACGGTGGCATAGGGAATGCCGGTGAATTCGGCAATAATGAAGGCGGCCGCTCCCATGACGGGAGGCGTCAGACTGCCGCCCGTGGAGGCCACCGCCTCAACGGCTCCGGCGATATGCGCGGGGTAGCCTATGCGCTTCATGAGCGGAATGGTGAAAACGCCGGTACTGGCCACATTGGCGGCGGCGCTTCCGGTGAGCATGCCGAACAGGCTTGAGGCCACGATGGCCATTTTTGCCGGGCCTCCACGGAATCCGCCGAAGATGGCCATGGCGAAGTTGCTCAGAAATTCGCCCCCGCCGACCCCGAACATGAGATTGCCGAACAGGATGAAGGCCAGCACCACAACGGCGGAAACGCCCAGAGACATGCCGAACAGGGAATTGCCGTCCAGATAGAGATAGGTGAAAAGCTCAGGCCATGCCGTTCCGGCGCCGCCGAAAATGCCGGGAACATATTCGGCATAGTGGGCGTAAAGGATGAACAGAATCCCGAGGACGAGAAGAATGTTTCCCGAGGTACGGCGCACGGCTTCCAGAACGGTGACAACGGCTACGACGGAAAGGCCGATGCGCAGGGGGGTATATTCTCCGAGGGTACGCAGGACATCTTCGTAGAAGAAGGCGACATACATACCGGCAATGAAGGCGGCTGCGGCCAGAAGATGGTCGTACCAGGCAATGCCGCCGCGGCGGCGTTCCGTGGCGGGCAGCATCCAGAATATGCAGGGCAGCGTCAAGGCAAAAAAGAGGCCGTAATACTGCTCTCTCAGAACGGGCATGCCGATGCGCGAGGGAATATCGAGAATGAAGAAAGCTCCGATCAGCGGAATGGCGACAAGTACCGCATTGATGAATTTTTCCATGAATCCCGACAGTCTGCGGGTGTTTTCCATATCTTCATTGGAACTCATGAATTACCTCGTGGGAGTAAGGCCCCGTCCGCGCTTCTGCGGACGGGGCGGTGGCAAGTCAATTCATGTTCAGGAAGGGATATTTGCCGTCCAGCAGTTCGGCCTGTATGCGTTCCATGTCGGAACTCCAGGCGCCGACTTCACGGAAAAAGCGGATGGCTCCCTCATGATAGGGAATGGTGGCGTTGGCTATGACGAAATCCTTGTCCGTCCAGCCCTTGCAGCCGCTGTAAACCGGCCATGTTTCACGATAATGCTCCCACCATGTTTTGGTGAGACGGTAGGCGAGCTCTTCGGACATGTGCGTAGAGGCGACGACAAGCATGGGATAGGTGAGCATGGCGGTACCCGGTTCCACGCCCGGAGCTTCGTCGGGAAAGACGGCGATGCGGGACCCGGGGAAAGCCGCCTGTGCCCGGGCTACGCCTTCCGGAGCAGTGGAGGCGGAGAGGAAACGCAGGGGACGGGTGGCGTTGGCTTCGGAGACGGCGGCATTGCCTGCCGAACCGAGGGCCAGTTCCGCCCGGCCTTCTCCGTAGGCTTTGACCGAGGCGTTGGACGTGGCCACGGAAATGAGCGAGAAGTCACGCTGTTCCTGAAGGTCGGCGGTGGCGAGCAGGGCCACGAGCCCGGCATAGCCGCCCGGGTGTGCGGAGAAGCCTCCGGCCAGCACGCCGCCTTTGGCGTCGGCGATGGTCTTCCACGGCTTCGAGCGTTCCGCCAGCAGGCCTACCCACTGACTCGGGCCGGCAATAAGCATGCGCAGATTCGGATTGGGCGCATAGAAGGGTTCGGTGCCGTAGGGGTCACCGGGCAGAGGCGTGGGCGATACCTTGCCGCTGAACGCCCACCAGGCGTCGAGAACATGCACAAGACCCATTTCCGGGGCCCCCTTGGCATTGGTCGTGCCTACCCATGCGCTGGCGCTGCTGCCGGGACGTGTGACGACCATGATGCCCGAATGTTCGGACGCCACTTTGGCCAGAGCGTTGGAGATGGCGTAGTTCCCCGAGCCGATGGGGAACGTGGCAAGGGTGATTCTCTTGGGAAGTTTTGTCTTTTCCGCCGCATGGCACAGGTACGCGGAGCTGAAGACAAGCGCCAGAGCCATGAGGGCGCCTGCGGTGTGAGACATGACGTGCATCAGCTTTTTCATGAGGAACCTCCCGTATATCATAGGCTGAACAGCAGGGGGCTGTCCGTCGGAATCGCATTCGTGTTCAGATAGGCGTTTCGGAGGGGCTCAGTCCTTTTTTCCGGCGGGGAAAAACGTCGAAGGGGCAGGCCAGGGCAGGTTGCGGGCCCGTGCCAGTCCGGACTTATAGGGCTCCATTTCCCACAGGTGGACGATACCGGGGTCGATGGGACGGGCGTGGGAGAGGTCTCTTCCGCGCAGACCGGGAAAGTCCGGGCCGTAGCGATAGACGCGATGAATCATGTTCTTAAGAAAGCCCTTCTGGATGAGGGAAACGTTGTCCACGAAGGCGTCGCGGTCGTCGAGGTAGTTTGTCACGGAACCGTCGTACAGCCACGGGCTGACGAATTCCCAGCATACCCGGGGTTCGGCTCCGCCGGTGACTTCGAACACCTGCCCCGGACCGGAGACACAGACCAGAATGTTGCCGTTGGGCAGACGCTGACTGGAACTCTGATAGGGAGAGCAGAAATTGAAGGGAAAATGAGCCTTGTATTCCCATACGATGTTTCCGGTGGAGATATCCACCTCCAGAACACGGGAACGGTTTCCCTGAGGGCGCTGACAGCCGTTGTCGAAGACCTGAATGTTGCCGTTGGGAAGAAAATGGGCGTTATGCGGACCGAACAGGATTTCATCGCCGTCATCGCCGTAGGACGGGGCCCGTCCGGCGCCGTGGGTGCAGGGGTTGCCCCAGCGATAGGTGATGTTTCCCGTCTTGCGGTCGATGATGACGAATTCGCTGAAATTACGGCAGCAGGCGACGATACGGTCGCCGACGGGGTCGTAGTCGATATTGTTGAAATGGACCCAGTCGTGCGTGCTGTAGTAGCCGTAGGTATCGGGAAGTCGGAAGTTCAGGTCAAACTGGTCCGGGCCGGTACCCACATGGTCCCAGAGATGCCACTCCCAGACCACGTTGTTGTCCCTGTCGATTTCCATGATATAGTCAAGATAGAGGCCCTTGTGCAGCAGGCCGTTTATCATGGTTCCTTCGTCGGGAAGCGTACCGGGTCTGCGTCCTCTGGCATACACTTCCTCATTGCTTTTGTTTTCAAGGCAGATGACCAGCGTGTGCCCGTTGGGCATGGGACAGAAGGCATGGGAGAGACATTCGTGCGTGTCGGGGTCGTTCTTGATGTAGCGCTGAAGGACGTTGCCGTCCCAGTCCAGTCGTTCAAAACCTCCCGAGACGCCGGCAAAGCGTACGGCCGCATCCGTCAGTCTTATTCCGCGCAGCAGCGTCCCGTCTTCCAGAAGAAAGGCATAAAGGCCGGGAAGATAGTCGCTTTTCCAGGAGTGTACGATTTCGCCCTCCATGTTGAGCAGAAACGTCTCTTTGGAAAAATAGGGGGGAACCAGGTTGAAGCCGTTGAAGCAGAGGTCTTCAAAATATCTGTGCACTCCCGTGGGAATGCCGTGTACGCCTGCCATGTCCGGTCTCCTTATCGTTGCTATGGTGTTATGCTGGAAGAGAGATGCGCATCGTTATCCGAAAAAATGCAAAAGATATGCCAAAATTTTTATCTAATAAAACGAACAAGATATCATAGGAAAGGCTTGTTGAATATTTAAAAATATAGTAGAAGGTGCTGAAAAATTCAGCATTACCGGAGGGGGAGATGTGTCGGAATGGCCGGACTCTTTCTGACGCGGAACTTGAGTTCTGCGGGGATTCTCTGGTTCTGGTACTCAGAGAGCTGGGGTTGTCTTCGGCGTTGTCATATCTTCTGGCGTTCTTGCGCCGGTATTATCCCATAACCCGCATATTCTGCGGTTTCAGGCAATACAGAGACGCTGCCTTCATTCCTGTGGCCGACACGTTGCCCGAAGGCGTAAAGACCACGCAATATCTGGCCGGACGTTCCCTGACGCGGGAGCAGATAGGCAAGATTCTGGTCGATGATTCCCGTCCCTATCTTTTTTCCGAAGATCCTTTTCCCGATGCTCCGCACGGCGTCATGCGGCAGGAGGACTTTATTTCCCATGTGCGCGTGCCGCTGTTCAGACTGGAAGAGGCGACCTTTCAGCTGGGATTCTGCTCCGATACTTCAGAAGCTTTCGGTGAAAAGGAGGCAATGCTTTTTCAGCGTCTGACAAGACCGTTCAGTGCGGAGCTGGAAGGCGCCCTGCATGTGCAGTTGGACAGGGGAGGTCTGCCCATCCAGTATGAGGACAGCTGGGCGCTGCTGCGCATGTGCGGGGGGCTGGTGGATTTGCAGGAAGAGATGGAGCGTGTGGCGGCAACGGATTATACCGTGCTGATTGACGGGGAAACCGGCGTGGGCAAGGATATGGTTGCCGATGCCATTCATCGGACTTCTGCCCGTTGGAACCGCCCCCTGATAAAAATCAACTGTGGGGCCGTTTCCGATTCCCTGCTGGAGAGCGAGCTTTTCGGGCATGAAAAGGGGGCCTTTACCGGCGCGACGTCCGCCCGTTCCGGGTATTTCGAGGCGGCCAACGGCGGCACGATTTTTCTTGATGAAATCGGCGAACTGTCACCTCGGGCTCAGGCGGAGCTCCTTCGTACGTTGGACAACCGGGAGATACTGCGCGTAGGGAGTACCCGCTGTATTCCTCTGGATATCAGGGTCATTGCCGCAACCAACCGGGACTTGCAGAAAATGGTGGAGAAGGGAGAGTTTCGTGAGGATCTCTGGTACCGGATCAACCTTTTTCCTCTACATGTTCCTCCGCTTCGACAGCGCCGGGTGGATATTCCGGTTCTGGTTCGGTTGTTCGTGCACAGAGTGTCGTCCAGGCTCGGTCTTTTGTCTCCTCCGCTGGTACCCCCGGCGGAGATGGAGCGCCTGTATCGGCATAACTGGCCGGGAAACGTACGCGAACTGCGGAACGTCGTCGAGAGGGCCGTCATCCGGGGAAGGAACGGTACAGCCTGTCTGCCGCTCCGTTTCGACCTGCCGGAAAAGTCGGAAAAGAAAGAATCGCGTATTGCTGCGGGCATGGCCGGAGAGCGGGAGAGAAAGTATGATTTGCCGGAGGGAAAACCGCCGACGCTCGAAGAGCTCGGAGACCGGTATGTCGCATGGATGCTGCATCATACGGGGGGCAGGGTGACGGGAGCGGGCGGAGCGGCAGAGATGCTGGGCGTGCATCCCAATACGGTAAGGGCGCGTAGTCGCAGAACG